>CAZKQE010000278.1:0-4038 GCA_964554725.1 uncultured bacterium | reverse complement strand
GGACAGCGACGATCGCGAGCGACGCCAACAGGGTCCGGTACATCCGCGGGGTGAGCACGTTCATGGCTGGCCTCCAGGGAGTGAACTGCCGGGGGTGACGCGCACCGCCGAGCCGGCCGCCGCGGGACGCGGGGACCACGCCGGCGAGAGCGCGGTGAGGGAACCGGTGGGAAGGCGGCGCGGCGGGGTGCCGTCGAGGTGGCTGATGAAGAGTCCCTTGGCCCCTTCGCGATTCGACGAGAACAGCAGGTGACGTCCGTCGGGCGACCAGCGCGGGTTCTCGTTGCTGCCCCCGCTGACGACGAGCCGGGTGTCGGTGCCGTCGGGACGACAGGTGTAGATCTCGAATCCGCCGCCCGCGCGGGCGACGAACGCGATCCGGTCGCCCTTGGGCGACCAGGCCGGGGAGTCGGTGTAGGTGACGTCGTAGTTGAGGCGGCGCAGGTTGCCGCCCTCGCGGTCCATGACGTGGACCTGCGGCGTGCCGGTGCGGTCGGAGGTGAAGGCGATCTCGCGGCCGGTCGGCGACCAGGCCGGCGAGGTGTCGATGCCGCGGTTGTTCGTGAGCCGGCGCGGCGATCCCCCGCGCGCGTCGAGCAGGTAGATCTCGGGGTTCCCGTCGTGGCTCAGCGTGCAGGCGATCTCCTGGCCGTCCGGGGAGTAGGCGGCGCTGGTGTTGATGCCGGGGCGCCCCGAGACCAGGAACGGACGGCCGCCGGCGGAGGGGATGACGTGGATCCGCGGCCCGGTCCCGCCCCGGTAGGAGGTGAAGAGCAGCAGCGATCCCTCCGGCGACCAGGCCGGCGAGAGCGCGATGGACTCGTCGCGGGTGAGCTGGGTCAGGCCCGCGCCGTCGTAGTCCATGACGTACAGCTCCTTGTCCCGACCCGACTGGCCGATGAAGGCGATCCGTGTCTGCGCCACCCCCGGCTCGCCGGTGAACTGGAGCACGATGTCGTCCGCGAACCGGTGGACCGCGGTGCGCCACTCCCGCAGCGGCACGCGGTACTCGCGCGCCAGGATCGGGCGTCGCGCCGGGAAGTCCTTCACCTCGCCGGCGAGCCGGATGTGGTTGCCCTCGACCGTGAGCTTCCCCCCCACCACCGCCTGCACCTCGACCGGCTGCTGCCCGGCCACCCACGAGCGGCTGACGGCGAACACCGCCGACCAGTCGAGGTCGCGGGCCAGCACCTCGTCCGCCTGCACGCTCCACGAGCCGGCGGTGCGGTCGCCGGCCGCCTGCAGGGCCTCGCAGTGGACGCGGATGCGCCGGCCCTCGCCCGAGGTGATGTCGATGCGCACGTCGCTCGGCAGCTGGGCACGCGCCGGACCGGCGAGCGCCAGCGCCGCGAGCAGCGCCGGGAGGGCGCGGCGGCTCACGGCGCCTCCCAGTCGAAGCCGAAGTGGACGCCCAGCTCGCCCCCGCCGAAGCCGAGCGGCAGCGGCGGCAGCGGGTCGCTGATCGTCACCGCGCGCAGGGCCGAGCGGTCGAAGAACTCGAACCCGCTCGCGGTCTCGAGCCGCACGCCGCTCAGCTCGCCGCCACGGGAGATCCGGAAGTAGACCACCGCGCGCACCGCCCGCCCGCCCGTCGCGAGCCCCGCCGGCGGCGCCCAGTTGCCCGCGATCCGGTTCCGCACCAGCACCAGGTAGTACGTGAAGGCGAAGTCGCGCACCTCGAGCGACAGGTCGCCGCGCAGCCCGGCCGAGCCGACCGAGGCCGAGGGCAGCGCCGGGGCTTCGCGGGCCGGCGGCGTCTCCTTCGGCGGCGGGGCGGGCTTCTTCTTGCGCGGGGGCTCGGGCGCCAGCTTCACGCCCGACTCGTCGAGCGGCTTGATCTCCTCGATCCGCGGCGCCGGCGGCGTCTCGGCGACCGGCTGCGGCGCCGGGGCGAGGGCCCCCGGGTCCACCAGCGCCACCTGCACCGACTCGGGCCCCGGCACGATCACCGAGACCGGCGCCCGCACGTAGAACAGGGCGACCAGCAGCCCGAGGTGGATCAGGCCGGAGCCCAGGATGGAGCCGCGCATCGTTCAACGCCTGCCCGCCGGCGGCGGCGGCTCCGTGACCAGGCCGAGCGCGGCGACGCCGCTGCGGCGCAGGCGCGCGACCAGGTCCACGATGACCCCGTACGGGACCTTCTGATCCGCCTTGAGGAACACCGGGCGGCGCGCGGCCCCCGCGCGCTCCAGGGCCCGCTCGAACTCGGCGAGCTTTACCACCGTGTTCCCCACCGCGACGGTGGCGTCGGCCCGCACGCTGATGATGAGCCCCTCGCGCACGTCGAGCCCGCGGGTCGCCACCTTGGGCAGGTCGATCTCGAGCCCGCCCTGCAGGAACGGCGCCGTGACCATGAAGATGATCAGCAGCACCAGCACGACGTCGACGAGCGGCGTGACGTTGATCTCCGCCAGCGGGCGGCGGGGCGCTCCGACGATCATCGCTCCCCTCCGCCCATGCGCAGGTCGAGGAACTCGGTGGCGAAGCTGCTGGTCGCGTTCGAGAAGTCCCGCAAGCGGCCCAGCAGGTGGTTGTACCCCACGACCGCCGGGATCGCGGCCGCCAGCCCGGCGATCGTGGCGATCAGGGCCTCGGCGATGCCCGGGGCGACCACGACCAGCGAGGCCGACCCCTGGGTGCCGATGTTGAGGAACGCCGCCATCACGCCCCACACGGTCCCGAGCAGGCCGATGAACGGCGAGACCGTGCCCGTGGTGGCGAGGAACCCGACGCTGCGCTCGAGGCGGGCGGTCTCCTCGCTCGCGGAGCGGTCCATCGCCCGCTGGACGATCTCGTAGCGCAGGGCCGGCGAGCCGACCGTCTCGGCCGGGTGCTGCTCGAGGCCGCGGTGCCCGACCAGGGCGATCCGCGCCAGCAGGCTCTGGGGGTGCTGCTCGCACACCAGCCGGAAGTCGGTGTTCGGGGGCAGGCGGCGGAAGGCGGCGAGGAAGCCGCGGTCGGCCTTCTCGACCCGGGAGTAGAGGCGCATCCGGTTCCAGATGACGGCCCAGCACACGACCGACATGATCAGCAGCAGGATCAGGATGCCCTTGGCGAACGGCCCCGCCTGGAGGACGAGCCCCCAGATGGAAGACCGCATGCCGGCGCCAAGTTGCAGGATCACCAGACCGAGGGCCATCGGCTTCACGCTCCTTGTGAAGTCGTTACATGAATGCGGCTACCGTCCGTCACGCCACCACCGTTCGCGACCTCAGTGTCCGCGGCGGGGAGCGAACGGACGCTAGCACACCGCTCCACGGGGCCTCAAGGAAAAGGGCCTCCGGCGGGCGCCGCGCAGGAGGTCAAGTGGGTGCAAAGAAGCGGCGTCCGACGCGACGTGCGCGCGGCCGATGGTCTACTCTCATCGCGCGCGGCCGATGACATGGTCGTGATCCGCCGGACCCATGGAGGCCCATCCGTGCCCACGTCCCCCCTCCCGCTCGTTCGCATGTGGACGCTGGCGGCCGCCTGCCTCGCGGTCGCCGTGCTGCCCGCCCGCGCGGAGGAGGAGGCCCGTCCCGCCCCGACGTTCGCGGTGCGGCAGCTCGACGGGAAGACGTTCCGGATGTCGGAGCACCGGGGCCGCCCGCTGGTGCTCGACTTCTGGGCCACCTGGTGCGCCCCCTGCCGGGCCAGCATGCCGCACCTGGACCGCATCCAGCAGCGCTACGTGGACGACGGCCTGGTGGTGCTCGGGCTGTCGGTGGACGACGCCGACCCGGCGGTCGTGCGGCGCTTCGCCGAGCGGCTCAAGGTGCACTTCCGGATGGCGATGGCCGACGAGAAGCTGCTCGACCGCTACGGCCCCATCCGCCAGATCCCGACCACGTTCTTCATCAACCGCCGCGGCGAGGTGGTGCGGCGCACGGTCGGCTACCTGGACCCCGAGACCCTCGAGGCGTACGTCCGCGAGCTGTTCTAGCCGGGCCCGGCGCCCGAACGCATGAAGCCACGCGGCGCCCGCCGCGTGGCTTCGTCGTCTCTGGTGCCCGGGGCGAGATTTGAACTCGCACGGGTTTCCCCATACGCCCCTCAAAC
>CAZKQE010000277.1:0-4051 GCA_964554725.1 uncultured bacterium | reverse complement strand
GCGCCCCGCGCCGCCGGCGCCGCGCTGCGCGCCGGCGGGCCGTCACGGCGACGCCGCGCGCTCCGTTCCCGCGCACGGCGCGCAGACGACGCTGTCGGGGTCCCACGCGGCCTCGCGGTAGCCGGGAGCCATCGCGGGGAACAGCGCGTAGGTGTGGGTGCCGGCGCGCCCGCGGAAGTCGATCAGGGCCCGGCCCCCCTGCCGGTAGGCGCAGCACGCATCGGCGGCCAGGGTGCGGGTGACGCGCTTGAAGTCCGGCGGCGCGAACGGGGAACGCCCGATGTGGTACGGCATGTCCCGCCAGTCGAAGGTCTCCTCGAGCGCCGCGGCATCGATCGGCGAGTAGCCGTGGGCGGCCAGCGCCGCGCGGTCGATGCGCTCCGGGTCGCGGGCCAGCACGATCCAGCCCGCCCGCGCCACCCGCGGCCGGTAGCGCGCCAGGATCGCGGCGGCGAGCCGGTAGTCGCGGACCGGGGTGCGGATCCCGTCGATGAACCCGGTCCACGACTCGGCCCTCCACACGACCAGCTCCGGCGACCAGGCCTCGAACCTCGCGGTCTCCTCCGCGAGCATCGGGTCGGTGAGGATCTCGTGCAGGACCGGATGCCGCAGCGGGTAGGGCAGGTCGAGCAGGTAGTTGTAGAGCGGCTGGTCCGAGAAGAAGAAGATCGACCGTGCGCCGGTTGCGGCCAGCAGCGCCCGCAGGGCCGCGAGGTCCGACCGCATCGGGTCCGCGAGGAAGGCGCGGATCCGCGGCGCGGGATCGAAGACGAACCCGGGCGGCACCGGCGCGGGTCGCATCCCGGCGACCGCCGCGAACCCCGTCGCCGCGACCAGTCCGGCCGCGGCCACCCCCTCCGGCACGCGGGGCAGCCGGGGCGCGCGGTCGAGCGCCAGCGTGCCGAGGAACACGCCCGAGAACACGAGCGGCAGGTAGAGGTGCTGGACGTCCGAGCGCCCGAGCCCGATCTTGAACGTCAGGACGGCCAGCAGCAGCACGAGCAGGACCCACTGACGCCGGTCGTCCAGCGCCGCCCGGTCGAGCAGCCACGGCACCCGGCGCCCGGCCGCCCACAGGAGCACGAGCCAGGTCGCGATCACGACCGCCAGCATCCCGTCCGGGGCCCGGATCGAGGCCAGGATCGGGTCCTCGACCCGGTAGAGCAGCGGCGTGCCGTAGAGCCCGGGGAACTTCGTCGTGTAGGCGACGAACCGCGCCAGCGGCATCAGCTGCCCCGAGGCCGCGAGCAGGGCGGCGACGGGCAGCACCCCCGCGGCGGCGGCCGCGAGCGCGCGCGCCCCCGCGCCGCGGTCGCGCACGAAGCCGAGCCCGACGTGCGCGGCGAGCACGCAGGCTCCGAACACCGCGTACTCGAAGCTGGCGAGGAACTGGAGTCCGGCGAACGCTCCCGCGAGCACCAGCGGCCACCGGCGCCGGAGGATCAGGCTCCCGAGCACGGCGTTCAGGCACAGCAGGAAGAACAGCATCCGCTCCATGTCGAGGATCCAGTAGCGGTGGCGGAGCGCGGCCGTCACGAGCGGGAAGGCGAGCAGGAACAGGATGCCCGGCAGGAGCGAGAAGCGCCCGCGCATGAGCCGCACGGTCAGGTGCGCGAGGAGGAGCACGGCGAGGAGACCGGCGCGCTGCACGACCTCGCGCACCGCGAGGTAGCTCCCGGCGCTCGGTTCGAGCCCGGCGAGCCCCGCCAGCTTCATGAACAGCACGGGCTTGAACGGGAGGTACGAGCGGTACGCCTCCGCGAACGGCCGCCCCTGGAAGATCAGCTTCTCGCCGTGGTGGAGCGTGTCCGCGACCAGCACCGGCGGGGCGAGCGGGAGCAGCAGGACGACGGACGGCAGCAGCACCCCCAGCACGATCAGGACACGCTCCCGACGGCCGCGGGGCGGCCGCGCGGGAGGCCCGGGCGGCGGGGCCGGCGGCCGGGGCAGCACCCCGCCGAGCGTGAGGGCCAGCACCAGCGCGGCGAAGCCGACGAACGAGGCGGTGAAGTAGGTCGCCTCCATGACCTCGGCGAGCGAGTAGAAGATCGAGGTCCCGAGCACCGGGAACGGGTTGGGCTCGCGGGCCAGGAACACCGGCCGCAGGGCCGCGAACGCGGCGACGAACAGGCCGAAGACGGCGAGGAGGCGCCGGCGCGCGTGCGGAACGGCCCCGGGACCGTCCGGCGCTCCCGCGGCCCGGGTGCGGCCGGGGCCGGGCATCAGCCCGCGACCGCCCAGTCGTCGGCCGAGAGCGGCCGTCCGTGGACCGGCCCCAGCGCGGCGAGCGCGAAGCGGGCGGGGTCGAGGTAGGCCCGCGCGGCCGCGACCACCTCGTCGCGGGTCACGGCGAGGACGCGGGCGATCTGCTCGTCCAGCGTCGTGTAGCGCCCGCGGTAGATCTCCTCGCTCGCCAGCATCATCATGCGGGCGGTCAGGCTCTCGTTGTCCATGACCACCGCGCCCATGGACTGGAGCCGCGCCGCCTCGACCTCGGCCTCGGTCGGCCCGTCCCGCCGCAGTCGCTCGAGCTCCTCGCGCGTGCGCTTCAGCGCCTCGCGACCCCGCTCGGGCAGCACGCCCATGTGGATCGAGACCATGCCCGCGTCACGGAAGAAGTCGAGCACCGAGTACACGGAGTAGGCGAGCCCCGCCTCCTCGCGCACCCCCTGGAACAGCCGCGAGCTCATCCCGCCCCCGAGCAGGGTGTTCATCACGAGGAGCGCAGGGTGGAGCGGGTCGGCGTAGGGCACGCCGCGGGTGCCGAGCGACAGGTAGAGCTGCTGCAGGTCGCGCGGCTCGTGGCGCACGGTGGGCCGGAACGGCGGCGGCGGGCCCGAGAGCGCCACCGGCTCGCCGGCGGGCGGGCGCAGGTGCCGTTCGACCAGCTCGGCGACCGCGTCGTGCTCGAGCGGCCCCACCGCCGAGACCATCAGGAGTTCCGGCCGGTAGTGGCGCGCGTAGTAATCGCGCAGCTCGCTCGCGGTCAGCGCGGTCACCGTCTCGGCGGTGCCGAGGATCGGCCGCCCGAGCGCGTGCCCCCCCCACACCTGCTCGGCGAGCAGGTCGTTGATCTTCTCCTCGGGGTTGTCCTCGTAGGCGAGGATCTCCTCGCGGACCACCGAACGCTCCCGGTCCACCTCGGGCTGGGCGAGGCGCGATCGGCAGACGATGTCGGCGACCACGTCCACGACCTCGGGGAGGTTGCGGGCGAGGGCGCGGGCGTAGAAGCAGACCTGCTCGCGCCCGGTGAACGCGTCGAGGTGGCCGCCGAGGGACTCCAGGCTCTGGGCGATCGCGCGCGCGTCCCGGCGCTCGGTGCCCTTGAACATCATGTGCTCGAGCAGGTGGGAGATGCCGAGCCACTCCGCCGGCTCGTCGCGCGCCCCGCTCTTGACCCAGATGCCGAGCGAGACGGTCCGGCGCTCCGCCATGGTCTCGGTGAGCAGGGACGCCCCCGAGGAGAGCACCGACTTCCGGTAGACGCGTTCCATGGCTCGGAGGCCCGCGCGCCGGGGGACGGGTCGCCCCGCCCCCCGGCCGCTCAGGACCTCGGACCCCGGTTCAGCGACGTCGGCCGCGGTCCCGGTCGCGATCCCGGTCGCGGTCCCGGTCGCGGTCGCGACCGCCCGCTCCGGCGCCCGCCGGCACGCCGCCCTCGGGCTCGGGCAGCAGCGCCTTGCGCGAGAGCTTGACCTTGCCGTCCCGGTCCACCCCGATGACCTTGACCATCACGATGTCGCCGAGGTTCAGGACGTCCTCGGTGCGGGCCACGCGGTGGTGCTCGATCTCCGAGATGTGGAGCAGGCCGTCCTTGCCGGGCAGGATCTCGATGAACGCCCCGAAGGTGACGACGCTGCGCACCTTGCCCTGGTAGATCTTGCCGACCTCCGGGTCCTCGGTGATGTTGCGGATCAGCTCCTCGGCGCGCTTGCCGCCCTCACGGTTCACCGCCGCGATCCGCACCTCGCCCGTGTCGTCGATGTCGATCTGGGCGCCGGTCTCCTCGGTGATGCGCTTGATGATCTTGCCCCCCGGTCCGATGACCTCG
>CAZKQE010000276.1:0-4069 GCA_964554725.1 uncultured bacterium | reverse complement strand
GGGTCTACATGGTCGCGCGCTGCCACGTCGTGTTCCAGCTCGCCCCGGTCGCGCTCGAGACCGTCGCCGTGATCGGTGCGGCGACCGCGCTGTTCGCGGCGACGATCGGCGTGGCCCAGAACGACATCAAGCGCGTACTCGCCTACTCGACGGTGAGCCAGCTCGGCTACATGTTCTTCGCCCTCGGCGTCGGGGCGTTCGGCGCCGGCATCTTCCACCTGATGACCCACGCGTTCTTCAAGGCGCTGCTGTTCCTCGGCGCCGGCTCGGTGATCCACGCGCTCTCGGACGAGCAGGACCTGCGGCGCATGGGCGGCCTCGCGCCGCGGCTGCCGTGGACGCACGGCGTCATGCTGGTGGCGACCCTGGCGATCGCCGGGCTGCCGCCGCTCTCCGGCTTCTTCAGCAAGGACGAGATCCTCGCCGGGGCGTTCGCGACCGGACACTACGGCGTGTGGATCGCCGGGCTGCTGGGTGCCGCGCTGACCGCCTTCTACATGTTCCGGCTCTACCTGCTGTGCTTCCGCGGGGAGTCGCGTCTCAGCCCCGAGGCCGACCACCACCTGCACGAGTCGCCGCGCATCATGATCGCGCCGCTGGTCGTGCTCGCGGTGCTCTCGGTGGTCGGCGGCTGGGTCGGCCTCCCGTTCCAGGCGGGCGGCCACGCCTTCGCCCGCTGGCTCGCGCCGGTGTTCGCGCACGGGGGGGCCGCGGCCGGCGACGCCCACGGCGAGGCGGGCCACGGCGCCGCCGCGGGCCACGGCGTGCCGCACCTCTCCGCCGGCGCCGAGTGGGCGCTCATCGCGGTCTCGGTGGCGGTCGCGGCGTTCGGCATCTGGCTCGCGTTCCGCGTCTACGGCCGCTCGTCGGCCGAGCCGCTCGCCGCGCGGGCGCCCGGGCTCCATCGCCTGCTGCTCGAGAAGTATCGCGTGGACGAGTTCTACGATGCGCTGGTCGTGCGCCCGCTCCACGCCCTCTCGCAGCGCCTGTGGCGCTTCTGGGACGAGAAGGTGGTGGACGGCGCCGTGAACGGCCTCGCCCACACGTTCGAGGGCCTGTCGGCGGTGGCGCGCCTGTTCCAGACCGGCTACGTCGGCACCTACGCGCTGTTCCTCACGCTGGGCGTGGCGGCCCTGCTCGCGCACTTCCTGAGGCCCTGACGTGAACGAGACCGCGTTCCTCTCCTGGCTCATCTTCTTCCCGCTCCTCGCGGCGGTCGTGATCGCCGTGGTGCCGGGCGTCTCGGGGCGCACCCTGCGCTGGCTCGCGGCGATCGCCTCGCTCGCCGAGCTGGCGTTCTCGCTGCCGCTCTGGTGGCGCTACGTGCCCGGGCAGCCGGGCTGGCAGTTCGTCGAGCAGGTGCCGTGGATCCCCGCGTTCGGGGCCACCTACCACGTCGGCGCCGACGGCGTCGCCGTGCTGCTCGCCCTGCTCACCACCGTGATGACGCCGATCGTCGTGGTCGGGGCGTGGTCGGCGGTCGAGAAGCGGGAGCGCGAGTTCTACGCCCTGCTGCTGGCGCTCGAGGCGGGCATGCTGGGCACCTTCTTCGCGCTCGACCTGCTGCTGTTCTACGTGTTCTGGGAGGCGATGCTCATCCCGATGTACCTGCTCATCGGCGTGTGGGGGGGGCCGCGGCGCGTCTACGCCGCGGTCAAGTTCTTCCTCTACACGATGGCCGGCAGCGTGCTCATGCTGGTCGAGATCCTGTGGCTCTACTTCCACAACCGCGCCTTCACCGGCGTGCCGACCTTCGCGCTCGACGCGTTCTACGCCCTGCCGCTGTCGGCGCCGCAGCAGACCTGGCTGTTCCTCGCCTTCGCGCTGGCGTTCGCGATCAAGGTGCCGATGTTCCCGCTCCACACCTGGCTGCCGGACGCCCACGTCGAGGCGCCGACCGCGGGCTCGGTCATCCTGGCCGCGGTGCTGCTCAAGATGGGGACGTTCGGGTTCGTGCGCTACGCGATGCCGCTCTTCCCCTCGGCCTCGGCCGAGTTCACGCCCTGGATCGTCGGCCTGTCCCTGGTCGGCATCGTCTACGGCGCGCTGGTCGCGATGGTGCAGCCGGACCTGAAGAAGCTGGTCGCCTACTCGTCCGTGAGCCACCTCGGCTTCTGCATGCTCGGGCTCTACTCGCTGAACGCCCAGGGCATGGCGGGCGGGATGATGACGATGCTGAACCACGGCGTCTCGACCGGCGCCCTGTTCCTCCTGGTCGGCGTGGTCTACGAGCGCCGCCACACCCGGATGATCGCCGACTTCGGCGGCCTGTGGAAGACGATGCCGGTCTACGCCACGCTGTTCCTGATCGTCGCCCTCAGCTCGATCGGCCTGCCCGGCACGAACGGGTTCGTGGGCGAGTTCCTGGTGCTGCTCGGGGCGTTCCGCGTGAACCCGCTGTGGGCGATCATCGCCGCCACCGGGGTGATCCTCTCCGCGCTCTACATGCTGTGGATGTACCAGCGCGTCTTCTTCGGGCCCGTCACGCACGAGGCGAACGAGAAGCTGGCGGACCTCACGCTGCGCGAGCGGCTCGTGTTCGCCCCGCTCATCCTGCTCATCTTCTGGATGGGGGTGTACCCGCAGCCGATTCTGAGCCGCGCGCAGCCCACGCTCGACCGCACGATCGAGCTGTGCACGGCGCGGGTCGAGATGGCGAAGGCGCTCGCGGGGCCCGGCCCCTCCGCCACGGGGGAGGGCCGATGACCCCGTTCCAGCCGGCGGCCCTCATCGCCGTGGACTGGTGGGCGCTCGGGGCGGTGATCGCCCTCAGCGGCGGGCTGCTGCTCCTGCTCCTGCTCGAGTTCCTGCCCGCGCGTCCCGAGAGCGGCCGCGGCGCGATCGTGGCGCTCCTCACGCTGGGGGCGGGGGCGTGGGCGGTGTTCCGCGTGCGCGACGCGCGGCGCACGCTGTTCGACGGCATGTTCCTCCACGACGGGTTCACCGTGTTCTTCACGCTGCTGTTCTGCGCGGTGGGGGCGATCGCGGTCCTCCAGTCGTGGGATTACGTGCGGCGAACGCGCATCAACCACGGCGAGTACTACGCGCTCCTGGTGGCCGCGACCCTCGGCATGATCGTGATGGCGGCCTCGAACGACCTCATCACGATCTTCCTCGGCCTCGAGCTGATGTCGCTCGCCCTCTACATCCTGGTCGGTTTCCGGCGCGGGCGTCTCGCCTCGAGCGAGGCGGCGCTCAAGTACTTCCTGCTCGGCGCGTTCGCGAGCGGGTTCTTGCTCTACGGCATCGCGTTGCTCTACGGCGCGACCGGCACCACGAACCTCGGTCGCATGGCGGTGTTCCTCGCCGACTCGCCGCTGCTCGGGAACCCGCTGCTGCTGGCCGGCTCGCTGCTCGTGATCGCCGGCTTCGGCTTCAAGGTGGCGGCGGTGCCGTTCCACATGTGGACCCCGGACGCCTACGAGGGGGCGCCGACCACGGTCACCGGATTCATGTCGGCGGGCGCCAAGGCGGCGGGCTTCGCCGCACTGCTGCGGCTCCTCATGGTGGCCCTGCCGGGCCTCGCCGCGGACTGGAAGCCGATCCTGACGACGCTCGCGATCCTGACGATGACGGTGGGGAACGTCACGGCGCTGCTCCAGACCAACGTCAAGCGCATGCTCGCCTACTCGAGCATCGCCCATGCCGGCTACCTGCTGGTCGCCGTGGTCGCGGGCGGGGTGGACGGCGGCGCGGCGGCGCTCTTCTACCTCGCGGTCTACTCGCTCATGAACCTCGGCGCCTTCGGCGTCCTCGCCCTGCTCGGGCGCGGGCAGGAGGAGCGCGTCACGCTCGGCGACCTGGCCGGCCTCGGCGCGCGCCACCCTGTGCTGGCGCTGGCGATGACGGTGTTCATGCTGTCGCTGGGCGGCATCCCGCCGACCGCCGGCTTCATGGGCAAGGTCTACGTGTTCGGGGTCGCGGTCGAGGCCGGGCACGTGCCGCTCGTCATCGTCGGCGTGCTGAACAGCGTGCTCTCGATCTACTACTACCTGCGGGTCACGGTCGTCATGTACATGAAGGACCCGCAGGGCGAGCCGGTCGAGGTCGCCTGGGCCGCGCCCGCCGT
>CAZKQE010000275.1:0-4088 GCA_964554725.1 uncultured bacterium | reverse complement strand
GCCCGGGTCTAAACTCGTAGGCAGCATTGGTTGAAATACAGGTGGGGAGTCCCCCCCCCGTGTGTCAACATCAATGTTGACCCGAAACGAGAGGGCGTTCACGTCCTTGCGCACATACCGCCCCGGTCCGGCCTCAGGAGACTTGGCTCCGTGAGCCGATCGCACCGACTGATCTTCACGGCCCTGCTACAGGCGGCCCTGCTTCGAGCGGTGGATCCGGCCGACGCCGCGTGGCCCCCTGAGGGGGTGCTTCTATGTGGCATCGGGGCATGTCAGTCCAATCAGCTCGTCATCCTCTGCCCTGATACCTTCGGTGGTGCGTATGCGTACTGGCAGGACTATCGGAGTGGCAACGCCGATCTCTACGCGCAGCGGGTGACCGCCTCCGGTGCCATCGCTTCGGGGTGGCCAGCGAACGGCTTGCCGATCTGCACGAACCCGGCGTTTCAGGGGCGCTCGACGTGGTCGCAGGCGCCCGATGGCCAGGGCGGGATGCTGGTCGTGTGGGATGACTATCGCAACTCGGTTCCGGGCGGTACGAGTGTGGACATCTACGCGCAGCGGGTGATGTCCGACGGTACGCTGGCGCCGGGCTGGTCGGTGGACGGGGTGCCGGTGAGTCGACTGCCCCAGCGACAGCTGTTCCCGGGCGTCATCGCCGACGGCACGGGAGGCGCGTTCGTTACCTGGGACAACAACAATGCCCCGCGCGACATCTACCTGCAGCGGCTCTCATCCGAGGGCGCCCCTTCATACGGTTGGCCTGCCGACGGGGTCGCGGTCTGCACCGCTCCCGGGACCCAGGCTACGCCCCAGCTCGCTACGGACGGCGCGAGCGGGGTGTTCGTCGCGTGGACCGATGTGCGCGACGGCACTCTCGCCGTCTACGCCCAACGACTCCTCGCCGACGGGACCCTCGCCCCGGGCTGGCCGGTGGACGGTGCGCTGATGGTGCCGGGCCAGGTGCTGCGCGAGTTGGTCCCGGATGGCGCCGGGGGTGCGTACGTCGCCTGCACGGTGCCGGGCCCGATCGTGGACGACGACTACTACCTGCAGCGGTTCACCGGCGCGGGGACGATCGCCTCGGGCTGGCCCGCGGGCGGGACGCTGGTGTGCGCGGCCCCGGGTCAGCGAGGAGCCCTGCGGATGACACCCGACGGGGCCGGCGGGGTGCTGATGGCGTGGGGGGACTTCCGAGGGACGTCCGAGGAGATCTACGCGATGCGCATGCGGCCCGACGGCACGCGCGCCCCCGGCTGGCCGGTGGACGGGCTGCGGGTGACGAACATTCAGACCGGGGACTACTCGCCGACCCCGGCGGCGGACGGGCTGGGCGGCGTCTATCTGGCGTTCGACCGGAACACCGGCGGAGTCGAGGAGATCGTGCTGCATCATCTGGACGGGGCGGGTCTCGTCGCCTCCGGATGGCCGGTGAACGGGCTGGTGGTGCCGGGGAGCGTCGGAAGCAATCACCCGGACATCACCGAGGACGGTTACGGTGGCGCGATCGCGGCATGGGCACGTCCGGACGGCACCGTACGCGCGCTCCGGATCGGCGCGGATGGCCCGGTGGCGGTGACGCTCTCGCTGGTGAGCGCCGAGGCGGAGCCGGGACTCGTGCGCCTCGTGTGGTTCGCAGCGGATGGGCCCTCGCTCCGGGCCACGGTGGAGCGACGCGGCGAGGCGGGCGAGTGGGAGCGGCGGAGCGAGATCGCCTCCGACGGGACGGGCCGGCTGGAGTACCAGGACCGCGACGTCATCCCGGGTGCCCGCTACGCCTACCGGCTCGCCTACCTCGACGAGGGCGTCGAACAGCGGACCGCCGAGACCTGGGTGACGGTGCCACGGTTGGAGCTCACACTCCGGGGGTTCACGCCCAACCCCTCGACCGGCATGCCGCGCGTGTCGTTCGTGCTCGGCGGTCCCTCGCCCGCGCGGCTCGAGGTGTACGACGTGGCCGGGCGCAAGGTGGCGGGCCGCGAGGTGGGGAGCCTCGGCCCCGGCCGGCACGAGGTCGCCCTCGATGGCGGCGCGCCGCTGGCGGCGGGGGTGTACGCGATCCGCCTCGCGCAGGACGGGCGGGTCGTGACGGCGCGCGGGGTGGTGACGCGGTAACCCGCCGATGCCCGGCGCCCCGGTGCGGATCGCCGCCCTCCTGGCGACGCTCGCCGCGGAACTCTCCCTGCCCGCGCCGGCACGGGCACTCGATCTCGAGCACGCCATCGCCGAGGCCCTGGCGGTCGGCTCCGACCCCTCGACCCGGCGCGCGGCGTCCGGGTTCGCCACCCACGAGCGGCTCGGCGAGGTGTGGGCGGCGTACGCGGACGCGTTCTTCGCCCGCGAGCTGGTGCGCGAGGGGGACCACCAGCGCACGCTGATGGAGCGCATGGTCCGCACGGCGCGGGCCGGCTACGCGACGTTGCGAAGCGGGCACCACGAGATGACGCGGGCCGAGGCCGAACGGGCGCGCATGCTGGCCGAGCTCGAGGAGTATCGGGGCGAGGAACGAAGCGCGCGCGCGCGGCTCGCGGCCCTGATCGGCCGCGACCGGCTGGCGCCGGGGGAACCGCTCCAGCCGCCGCCGCTCCCGGCGGTGCCGGAGGAGCCGGCCACATGGCTCACGGCACTTGCGCCGGAGCCTTCACGCCCGCGTGCGCCGGCCGCGGAGGCCGCAGACCGTGGGTTCGCGGCCCGCGCCGAGATCGCAGCCGCCCACGCGATGGCTCTCTCGGCGCAGCGGGCCCACCGGCTGCGATCGGACACGGTGGGTGTGGCCCAGGATCGGTGGCTGGAGTCGGCGTGGAACGCCTACTCGACCGGCACGGCGAGCCTGGGCGAGGTGCTGGCGGCAGCGCATGCGGTGCGGGTCGAGCGGATCGCGGTGCTGCGCGCGCGCCAGCGGCTCTCGCGGGCGCAGGCACGTCTCGTCGCCCTCACCGGCCGGACCGATCTGCTCGGCGTGCGGCTGCCGCCGAACGAGCGGGGTCAGCCATGAGCCGCGGCACCCCGGCGCGGCTCTGCGGCGCCACCCTGCTCGCGGCGACGGTGGCGTGCGCGGGGGGCCCGGGCGAACCGGGGCGGAGCGACCTGGTTGAGGATGAGGCGGCATCGTCCGGCGGGGCGCCGGCCGGGGTAGAGGGTGGACGGCGACAGCTCGGCGGGGTGCGGATGGCGGTGGCGGAGCGGCGCGGGATCGGCGGCCCGCTCGAGCTGCCCGCGGTGGTGGCGGTGGACGAGGACCGGCTGCGACCCGTCCAGCTTCGCCTCTCGGGCTGGGTCGAGCGGCTCTCGGTCTCCGGCATCGGCGATGCGGTGCGGGCCGGGGACCCGCTCCTCACCCTCACGAGCCCGCAACTGCTCGAGGCCGAGCTGGCGTACCTGATCGAGCTCGCGGCACGGGGCCCGGTCCCTCCCGAGTCGCACGCGCGCGAGGAGCCCCACGGGGCCGCCGCGCGGCTGCGCGAGCTGGACGTCCCCGAGGCGGAGATCCGCCGGCTCCGGCTGGACCGGCGCGCCGTTCCGTCGTTCACGGCCCGCGCGCCGGTGGGCGGCGTCGTGATCGGCTGCGACGTCGCCGTGGGGCAGTTCGCCCCGGCGGGGACCACGCTCCTCACCCTCGTCGAGCTGTCAGGGGTCCGCGTGCTCGCCGATCTCGACGGGCGGGAGGCGGCGCGGGTGCGGGTCGGGGATGGCGCCACGTTCACCCCTGAAGCGGCGCCGGGGCGCGAGTATCGGGGCCGGATCGAGTCCATCGCCCCCGCGCTGTCGCCCGTGACCCGCACGTTCCAGGTGCGGATGTCGCTCGAGGTCTCGGACGGTGCGCTGAGGCCCGGCATGTTCGGCCGTGTGCGGGTCGCGGGGCGCTACGACAGCTCGCTCACGGTGCCGGGCGAGGGGGTGCTGCACGCGGGGGAGAGTTGCTACGTGTTCCTCGTGCGACGCGACGGCGGCGTCGAGCCGCGGATCGTGGCGACCGGGGCCGCGGACGAGGATCGCATCGAGATCCTGCGCGGTCTCGCCCCCGGCGACACCGTCGTGGCCCGTGCGGCGTTCCTGTTCGACTCCGAGAGTCGCAGGGAGGCGGCGAT
>CAZKQE010000274.1:2407-4128 GCA_964554725.1 uncultured bacterium | reverse complement strand
ATCCGCCGCGCGGCGACGCCCGCGGCCCAGCGCGCGCGCGCGGCGGGGGCGAAGCCGATGAGCGAGGCGGCGGGGATGAGCGCCAGGTAGCAGAGCGCGCCGGCGATCAGCGTGACGCCGATGCCGAAGGCGATGCTGAGGGCGATCGCCAGCACCGAGCCCAGCACGCCGGCGGCGCCGTTGATGCCCCAGAACCACACGGTCGGCCGCGGGTCGCGCGCGGCGGCGAGCCGCAGGCCGGTCGGGAACCCGAATCCCATCGCCAGGCCCGCCGGGGCGATCACCGCGAGGCAGACCCCGGCGCGGGCGACCAGCTCGGCGGTCTGGCTCGCCGCCAGCAGGCCCGGCAGCCAGGCCGGCAGGCTCGCGAGGTAGGCGGCGAGCGCGATCGCCCATGCCGCGAACGCCGCCCGCGACCCGAGCCGGACGCGCTCGGAGAGGGCGCTGCCCGCGCCGGCGCTCAGGATGAGACCGAACAGCACGATGCTGAGCGCGTGGACGGGATGGCCGAGGAAGACGCTGAGCCGCTGGAGCAGGCCCATCTCGACCAGCATGAAGCCGAGCCCGAGGAGCGCGAAGTAGAGCGTGCCGCCGGCGACCAGCGGGCGTCCCACCTCGCGCACCGCCCCGCGCAAGGGGAGCACGATCGCCGCCACCACCAGCGCCACCGACACGAGCAGGATGACGACCAGCGTGAGCGTCGCCATGAGGTTGCCGCCCACGACGCCCGGGCGGCCGAGGTAGCGGAGGGCGACGTGCGGGCGGTCGAGCCGCAGCAGGTTGAAGAAGAACGGACGGTCGTCGTCGGGCGGGCTCAGGTCGAGGTCGCCGCCGCGGGCGAGCCGGTCGAGCGCCGCGCGGTCGCGGGCGCCGACCATCGCCGCCAGCGCCGGGGCGGCGGGCGCGGCATCCGGGCTCACCAGCACCTCGAATGCGAACTCGCCGCAGAAGCGCCGCAGCGTCGCGACCTCGGTGGCGGTGAACGGCGCGCGCGACAGGATGAGGGTCGCGACCGGGGCCGAGGTGGCGACGAACAGATGCGCGCGCGGGTCGCTCACCCCCGCGTCGAGCAGCGTCGCCACGGCGAGGCTCAGCATGCGCCCGGTCTCGTCCACGTCGCCCGGCTCGTACCAGCGGCTCACCGAGAACATCCCGTCGGGCGCGAGGCGGGCGAGGAACGCGCGCCAGCCCTCGACGGTGTAGAGCCCGTTCTCGGTCAGGGTGAAGGCGCCGGCGCCGGTCGCCGCCCAGGTGTCGGCCATGCTCATCTGCACGACGTCGAAGGTCGCGGTCGAGCGCGCGAACCAGCTCCGCGCCTCGTCGGTGACGAGCCGCACGCCCGCGAGACCCTCGATCCCGGCGAAACGCGAGAACGGGCCGGGCCCGCGCAGCAGGTCGACGAAGATGGGATTCAGCTCGACGCCGGTGACGTCGCGCGAGCCGAAGGTCCAGGCCGATAGCACGTCGCGGCCGCCGCCGACGCCGACCACCGCGGCGCGGCCGCCGGCGCGCAGCGCGTAGACCAGGTTGGTGACGTCGTAGGAGAGGAAGCGGACGCTCTCGGGATCGCCGTCGAAGCGGAACATCACGGTGCCGGCGTCGCCGTCGATGTGGAGCCAGACCTGCGGCACCGCGACCGGCGGCAGGTGGGGCGAAGGGCCCCACAGCCGCGGCGGGGCGGTGATGGGGGGCATGGCGACCACGCGCGAGAACGAGTTCCA
>CAZKQE010000274.1:0-2307 GCA_964554725.1 uncultured bacterium | reverse complement strand
CACCGCCGCGCCGCTGAAGAAGAACGGCAGCGCGATCGCCAGCGCCAGCTCGGCGAGCACCACGGCGAGCGTCGCCGAGGCGACGATCACCGGCGCCAGCGTGAGCTGGACCAGCAGCGAGCCGGCGATCGAGAGCGCGAACGCCGAGGTCAGCCGCGTCAGGTCGCCGGGGAGCGTCGCGGCGGTGTGGCGCTCGCGGCGCCGGTGGATCCACACCGCGCCCGCCGTCATGCCGAACATCGCGGCGCTGATGACGAAGAACGCGAGGTGGTACCACATCATCACGGAGAGGAGCCGGGTCTCGATCACCTGCAGCATCAGCGTGCTGAAGGTGAGGAGGAAGAGCCCGCCGTAGAAGCGCCCGCGGTGCGCGGTGACCGGCGGCTCGGGACGCATCGCGGTCGCTACACCGTCTCCCAGCGCCGCGCCATCGTCCGCGCGGCGGTCAGGAACACCACGGTGAGCCCGGCGAGCACCGCGACCTGCGGCCACAGCTCGATGAGCCGGGCGTCGCGCCAGAACACCGCCTGGTAGCCGTCGAGCGCGTGGGCGTTGAAGGTGAAGTTGCCGATCTTCTTCATCTGCTCCGGCATCAGGAAGCGCGGGAACATGCTGCCGCCCAGCGCCGACATCGTCAGGATGAGGATGGTCGAGAGGCCGCCGAGCTGCTGGCGCGTCCGGCACAGGGTCGCCAGCACCAGCCCGAAGCCGGCGGCCGCGGCGGCGGTGAAGAACGTCATCACGAAGAACCCGGGCAGATGGGAGAGCAGGTCGAGCTTGAAGACCAGCATGCCCCAGACGAACATGACGACGATCTGGAACGACCCGAGCAGCGTGATGAAGAGCCACTTGGCGGCCAGCACCGTCCCCATCCCGGCGCGCGAGGTGAGCAGCCGCTCGAGCGTGCCCGACTCGACCTCCTCGATCAGCGTGCCGCCCGCGCCCGAGGCGCTGAACAGCAGGAACATCACGGCGATCCCGGCGGCGTAGAAGGAGATGATGGGGCTGGTCTTCTTCTCGCCCAGCACGTCCACGACCTTGACCTGGACCCCGCCCGCCATCGCGGCGGCGCCCGAGTCCGCCACGGCGCTGTCCGCCTGCATCGCCTCCTGCCACGACTCGAGCACCTGCCGCTGCTGGGGCGTCATCGGGCCCCCGTGCTGCTCGAACAGCCCCAGCCCGTGCTTCGCCATGAGATCCGGCGCGGCGGTCATCGCCACCTTCTGGAGCAGGCCCGAGACCACCTGGGCGGCGATCGGATCCGAGCTGTCGGAGAGCAGCTCGATCGCCGGCCCGTCGCCGTCGAAGCTCCCGATCGATCCCCCGAACCCGCGCGGGAGCACGATCGCGACCGGCAGGTCGCCGTCGCGCACCAGCGCGGTGGCGCGCTCGCGGTCGAGCGTGACCTCGGGCGCCTGCCGATCCGCCCCGAGCGGACGCGCGGCGGTGCGGACGCGCAGGCCGCCCTCCTTCCGGAGCGCGGCGACGAAGCGGGCGCTCTCGGGTGTGCCGTCCTCGTCCACCACGGCGACCCGCACCTTCTCCATGGTGTCCTGGCCCTGGCTGCCGAACACCCCGGCGAAGATGGAGAAGAACACGATCGGCAGCAGGAACGTCATCGCCTGCACGACGCGGTCGCGGCGCAGGTTGAGGAGCCCGATCGCGAGCAGGGTGGGGATCATTCGCGCAGGTCCCGTCCGGTGAGGTGGATGAACACGGCGTGGAGGCTGGGCGAGCGCACGTCCACGTCGAGGACGCGGCTGCCGGTGCCGCTCACCGCGCTCAGCAGGGCCGGCAGCTCGCCGGCGACGTCGCGCACCTGGGCCGCGAGGCCGAGCCCGTCTGCCACCGGCTCCCAGCCCGCCAGCGGCCGGCCGGGCGGCCGGTCGAGGGTCAGCGTCACGCGCCGCCCGGCGCCGACCGTGCGCTCGACCAGCTCGTTCAGCGTGCCGGCGGTGATCACCTTCCCATGGTCGATGATGACGATGCGCTGGCAGCGCGCCTCCGCCTCCTCGAGTTGGTGGGTGGTGAGGAGCACCGAGACGCCGCGGTCGCGCAGCTCGGCGAGCATGTCGTAGATGCGCTCGCGGCTCTGCGGGTCCACGCCCACCGTCGGCTCGTCGAGCAGCACCACGCGCGGCTCGTGGAGGATGCCGCAGGCGATGTTGAGGCGGCGCTTCATGCCGCCCGAGAAGCGCTTGATGGGCTCGTTCGCACGGTCGGCGAGCGCCGTCCAGGCGAGCGCGCGCTCGACCCGCGGGCCGAGGTCCGCCGCCGTCACGCCGTGCAGCCGGCCCCACGCCTGCA
>CAZKQE010000273.1:0-4139 GCA_964554725.1 uncultured bacterium | reverse complement strand
CGCCGGCCGGACCGCCGCGGTCCGCGAGCGACTGGGACGCGGGGGAGCGCGAGCGGGCGGTGCCGATGAGCCGCATCCGGCTGCGCATCGCCGAGCGACTGGTCCAGGCGCAGCAGACCGCGGCGATCCTCACCACCTTCAACGAGGTGGACATGAGCGCGGTGATCGCGCTGCGCGCGCGCCTGCGGGACGACTTCGAACGCCGGCACGGCGTGCGGCTCTCCTACATGGGATTCTTCACCCGCGCCTGCGTGCTGGCGCTGCAGCAGATCCCCGAGATCAACGCGATGATCCGCGGCAGCGACATCGTCTACCGGCGCCACGTCCACATGGGGATCGCGGTGGGGACCGAGCGGGGGCTGGTGGTCCCGGTGGTGCGCGACGCCGACCAGCGCCCGTTCGCCGACCTCGAGCGCGAGATCGCGCGCCTGGGGACGTCCGCCCGCGAGGCGAAGCTCTCGCTCGACGAGCTCTCGGGCGGCACCTTCACGATCTCGAACGGCGGCGTGTACGGCTCGCTGCTCTCGACCCCCATCCTCAACTTCCCGCAGAGCGGGATCCTCGGGATGCACAAGATCGAGAAGCGCCCGGTGGCGGTGGACGACCAGGTCGTCATCCGGCCGATGATGTACCTGGCGCTCTCCTACGACCACCGGATCGTCGACGGGGAGCAGGCGGTGAAGTTCCTGGTCAGCGTCAAGGAGAGGCTGGAAGACCCCGAGCGGATGCTGATCGACGTCTGAGCCGCCGGCCGGCGCGAGGAGCGGATCCCCGATGACGGAAGCGACCTTCGACCTGGTGGTGATCGGCGCCGGCCCCGGCGGGTACGTCGCGGCGATCCGCGCCGCGCAGCTCGGCCTGCGCACGGCGGTGGTCGAGCGCTATCCGGCGCTGGGCGGGACCTGCCTCAACGTGGGCTGCATCCCGAGCAAGGCGCTGCTGGACTCCAGCGAGCACTTCGAGCACGCGCGGCACGGGCTCGCCGCCCACGGCGTCCGCGCCACCGTCGAACTGGACCTGGCGGCGATGATGCGGCGCAAGGACCAGGTCGTGAAGGACCTGACCCGCGGCATCGAGGGGTTGTTCCGCAAGCACCGGGTGACCCGGTTCACCGGCACGGGCCGGATCGTCGGCGCCGGCGAGATCGAGGTGACCCGGCCGGGCGAGGTCGAGCGGCTGCGGACGCGCCGCATCCTGATCGCCACCGGCAGCCGGCCGGCGGCGCTGCCCGGGATCGCCTTCGACGGCCGGCACATCGTCCACTCGACCGACGCGCTGGCCCTGGCGCGGGTGCCGGGACGGCTGCTGGTGGTCGGCGCGGGGGCGATCGGCCTCGAGCTGGGGTCGGTGTGGCGGCGTCTGGGCGCCGAGGTGACGGTGCTCGAGTCCATGGACCGCATCGTGCCCGGGATGGACGCCGGCAGCGGCGCGCTGCTGCAGCGGGCGCTCGAGAAACAAGGCCTGACGTTCCACCTCGGGACCTCGGCGCGCGCCGCCCGCGTCGAGGGCGGGACGGTGCGGGTCACGGTGGCCGCCGGGGAGGACGAGCGCGAGGAGCGCTGCGACGTCCTGCTGGTCGCGGTCGGTCGGCGGCCGTTCACCGAGGGGCTCGGGCTCGCCGAGGCGGGGGTCGCCGTGGACGCGAAGGGCCGGATCGAGGTGGACGGGCACTACCGGACCAGCGTCGAGGGCATCCACGCGATCGGGGACGTGATCCGCGGCCCGATGCTCGCCCACAAGGCGGAGGAGGAGGGGATCGCGGCGGTCGAGCGGATGGCCGGCCTGCCGGGCCACGTCGCCTACGACTGCGTCCCGAACGTGGTCTACACCTGGCCCGAGCTCGCCGGCGTCGGCCTGAGCGAGGAGGAGGCGGCCGGGCGCGGCATCGCGGTCGCGGTCGGCGTGTTCCCGTTCCTGGCCAACGGTCGAGCGCGCGCGATGGGCGAGCGTGATGGACAGGTCAAGATCCTCGCCGACGCGAGGACCGACCGGATCGTGGGCGCGCACATCCTCGGGCCGCGCGCGAGCGACCTGATCGCCGAGCTGGCGGTGGCGATGGAGCTGGGGGCCAGCGCCGAGGACATCGCGCGCTCGGTCCACGCGCATCCGACGCTGCCCGAGGCGGTGAAGGAAGCGGCGCTGGCGGTCGCGAAGCGACCCATCCACATCTAGCCCGCCGCGCGCGACGCCCCGTCCGCGCCCCACCGGCGTCCTTCGCCGCACGACCGTGCAGTCCGCACGGTCCGGCCCGCCCGCATTGCATCATGCTGGTTGCGGCGGACGGAGTCGGATCCATAGAATTTCCTCAGATCGAACGTTCGTTCCGGGTTTCTTCGGGATCGGAAGGTCGGATCAGCACATGAACGGCAGCGATCGCACCGCTGGCTCCCCTGGGATGGGTGTCCTTCGTTTCGCATCTGGGAGTGTTCATGACGACCCGCAGGTCCCGCACGATCGCGCTCCATGTCCTGTTGTTCCTCGCCCTCGCGGGAACCGCGCACGGCGGCGCCCGCGCGACGATCGGGACCGCCTGGTCCGGCCCGCCCGATAAGCTTCAGCGCATCGTCGACGCCGCGTACGGCGCCGGCCGGATCGACGTCCGCACCGACTACCTCGGCGCGCGGCCCGGGGACCCCGATCACATCGTGTGGTTGAGCGCGATGTGGCCCATCCTGCAGGTCCGCGAGGTCGCCGGCGCCGCCCACCGGGCGGACGTCGGCTGGTACGTGGACGCCGGGGACGGCCGCGCGCCCGCGATCGACGGCCGCGATGACGGCCCGGTGTTCAAGAACGGGCGCAGCGGACCGTCGACGACCGTGCTCCAGCCGCGGGTCCGCGGACGTTCGCTCGGCTTCTACCTGCGCACCGACGACGTCGGCGGCGGGCGCGGGCCCGGGATCTTCTTCACCGACCGCCGATTCAACGACGTGGGTCCGGGCGGCTCGGGAGCGCTCCACGAGCCGTTCGAGGGCGGCGACATCCAGGCGCTGGTGTTCGATGTCTCGCCCTGGACCCGGCCCAACACCTGGCTCGTGTGCTTCGAGGACCGGGACAGCGGCGCGCTCCCGTCGCCCTGCTGCGATACGACCGACAACGACTACGCCGACTACGTCTTCGAGGTGAGGGCGGAGGCGACCACGCCGACGCTGGCCCCCTCGTTCGGGTCGCTCAAGCGCATCTACCGCGACTGAGCGACCGGCGCGCGCCCCGGCGCGCGCCGGCCCCCCGGCCCGCCGGCGTTTGACCCGTCCCGCGCGCGTGCGGGATGCTGGGGCCATGCCCACCTTCACCTTCGGCCGCTGGACCGTGCACACGCTCGAGACCGGCACGCTCCGGCTCGACGGCGGCTCGATGTTCGGCTCGGTGCCGAAGCCGATCTGGAGCCGCAGCCATCCGGCCGACGATCGCAACCGGATCACCCTCGCGATGCGCGCGCTCCTGCTCGAGGGCGAGGGCCGGCGCGTGCTGGTCGACATCGGGGTGGGCGACAAGTTCCCCCCCAAGCTGATGGACATCTATGCCGTGGACCACGCCACGCACGACCTGGAACGCTCGCTGGCGGCGCTCGGTCTCGGGGTCGAGGACGTCACCGACCTGGTGCTCACCCACCTCCACTTCGACCACGCGGGGGGCGCGACGCGGTTGCAGGGCGGGGTCCCGGTGCCGCGGTTGCCGCGCGCCCACGCCTACGTCCAGCGGCGCAACTGGGAGAACGCGCTCGACCCGAACCCGCGCGAGCGGGCCTCGTACCTGCCCGAGAACTACGTGCCGTTGATGGAGGCGGGCCGGCTGCGGCTGTGGGACGGGCCGCAGACGCCGTGGCCCGACGTCGAGGTGTTCACCGCCGAGGGCCACACCCGCGGGCAGCAGCTGCTGCGCGTCTCCGGCCCCGAGGGGGCCCTCTACTACGTCGCGGACCTCATCCCGACCGCCGCCCACGTGCGGATCCCGTTCGTGATGGGCTACGACGTGGCGGCGATCGAGACGATGGCGGAGAAGCGCGCCCTGCTGACGCGCGCGGCGCGCGAGGGTGCCTGGGTCTGCCTCGAGCACGACCCGGTCGTCGCCTGCGCCCGCCCGGCCGCCGACGGGGACGACTTCACCTGGGCGGAGCAGGTCCCCGCCGCGGCCGCCGGGCG
>CAZKQE010000272.1:0-4139 GCA_964554725.1 uncultured bacterium | reverse complement strand
GAGCGAGTCGAGGTAGAAGGAGCCCCCGCAGGATGCGGGGGCGACTGGCCGCCCGCGAGACACGGACGCACCCCGGCGCGCAAGGCTGCCCGCCGCGCTCGAGCGCGCACCCCGGCGCGCAAGGCTCGATGCCATGCGCCAAGGCGCACCCCCGCCATCTTGACACCCCGCCAACCCGATGGGACTTTTTCGCGAACGCACGCGCCCGGCACGGAGGCCGGCGCGCCGCTCGATCGCACGGAGGCACCCCACTGCGCACGTTCCTCATCCGCTCCGGCACCCTCGTCCGCATGGACCCCGCCGGCACCGTCGAGCGCGGCGATCTGCTGGTGCGCGACGGCGCCATCGCCGCCCTCGGCGCCGAGGTCCCCGCCGCCCTCGCCGGCGCCCGCCCGGACGAGGAGTTCGACGCCACCGGCGCGCTCGTCCTCCCCGGCTTCGTCCACGGGCACCTGCACCTCTGCCAGACCCTGTTCCGCGGGCTCGCCGAGCAGGCCGACCTCCTGCGCTGGCTGCGGGACCGCATCTGGCCGCTCGAGGCCGCACACAGCGCCGCCTCGGTGGCCGCCTCCGCGCGGCTCGGCCTCGCCGAGCTGATCGCCGGCGGCGTCACGTGCGTCAACGACATGGGGACCGTGCGTCACACCGAGGCGATCGGCGAGGTGCTCGAGGCCGCCGGCCTCCGGGCGGTGTTCGGCAAGGCGCTCATGGACCAGGGCGAGGGGGTGCCGGCAGCGCTCGTCGACTCGCCGCGCGCCGCGCTCGACGAGGCGCTGGCGCTGGTGAAACGGTTCCACGGCGCCGGCGGCGGCCGGCTCTCCGTCTCGCTCGCCCCGCGCTTCATCCTCTCGTGCAGCGACGCGCTCTGGCGCGAGGTGAGCGGCCTCGCCGCCGACCGCGGACTGCTGGTGCACACGCACATCGCCGAGAGCCCGGGCGAGGCGCACGAGGTGCGTGCCGCGGTGGCCACCACCGCCGCCCGCTACTTCGCCGCGCGCGCGGTGCTGGGCAGGGGCTTCGTCGGCGCCCACGGCGTCTGGCTCGACCCGCACGAGCTGGGGCTGCTGCGCGAGGCCGACGCCGCCCTCGTCCACTGCCCCGGGTCCAACCTCAAGCTGGGCTCCGGGCTCGCGCACGTGCGGGGGTGGCGGAGGGCGGGGATCCGCTGCGGGCTCGGCAGCGACGGCGCCGCCTGCAGCAACCGGCTCGACACCTTTCACGAGATGAGTCTCGCCGCGCTGGTCTCGCGCGCGCGGGTCGTGGCGGTGCCGTCGGAAGGGGACGCGGGCCCCGACGCGCCGCTCTCCGCCCGCGAGGTGGTCGCCCTCGCCACCTGCGACGGGGCCCGCGCGCTCGGCCTCGGCGACATCACGGGCTCGCTCGAGAGGGGCAAGCAGGCCGACATCGCGGTGGTGGACGTGGGCGCCCCGCACCACGGCCCGGCGCCGGAGCGCGACCCCTACACCGCGCTGGTCCACGCGGCGCGGGCGTCCGACGTCCGGCTCACCATGGCGGGGGGCCGCGTGCTGTATCGTGAGGGGGCCTGGACGACGCTCGATCCGCGTTCGGTCCAGGCCGACGCGCGCGCGGAGCTGGCCGGACTCCTCAAGCGCGCGAGCCTGCGGGAGGTCTCATGATCATCGGCCCGTGCGTGGTGGTGACCGGCGGTCCCGAGCCGGCCGTGCTCGAGGACGCCGGCGTGCGCGTCATCGGCGCCCACATCGCGCAGGTCGGCCCGGCCGGGGCGCTCGCCGCCGCCCATCCCGACGACACGCTGTGGCCCGCGCGCGGCCGGGTGCTGATGCCCGGGCTCGTGAACACCCATGCCCATCTCGCGCGCAGCCTCGCCCGCGGCCTCGGGCTCCGCACGCCCGCCGACTGGCGGCGCTTCGACCGCGCGCTCTCGCCCGACGACGTCCACTGGGGGACGATGGCGGCGCTGGTCGAGGGCATCCGTCACGGCGTCACCACCGTGTGCGACTTCAACCGCTCGGGCGCGGGCGGGGACCGTGCGCTGCCCGAGGTGATCGAGGCGGCGACCCGGGCGGGCGTGCGGGTCGCCACCTGCTTCGGCGCCGACGAGGCCGACCCGCCGGCCGAGCGCCGGGCGGCCCTGGCGGAGAGCTCGGATTTCGCGAACGCGCTCGCCCGCAAGCGCTCGGGCCGGCTGCGCGGCATGATCGGCGTGCGCGCGACCACCCTGCCGGGGATGGAGCGGCTGGTCCAGGAGTCGCTCGAGGCGGCGGGCGAGCGGCAGGGGGTGCACGTGGAGCTGGCGCTCGACACCACCCCCGCCGAGCGCTGGGGCGGCGCGCTGTGGCCGCCGGGCGCCTCGGCGACGCTGTGGGCGCACGCCGACCGCGCCCCGCGCGGCCTGGTGGGCGCCGTGCGCGAGCGCGGCGACGCCCTGACCGCGACCGGGCCCGGGGCGATGGCGGCGCTGGCGCGCGAGGCCGATCTGGGCTGGGGGAGCGACGCCGGCATCAACGCGCCGCCGGTCCCCGACCCCGCCCAGGGCTGGCCCCACGACCGGCGGATGCTCGAGGCGCTCTACCAGCGCGTGATCGTCACCGGCGCCCGCTGGGCGGCGGAGCACTTCGGACCGCGGCTCGGGGCCATCGTTCCCGGCGCGCCGGCCGACCTGCTGCTGGTGGACTATCGCCCGGCCACCGAGTTCTCGTCCGCCACGCTGCTCGACCACCTGTGGGCCGGGCTGCTGCGCGCGCCGGTCTCGGGCGCGATGGTGTCGGGGGAGATCCTGATGGACAACGGACACCTGGTCTCGGTGGACGAGCGCGAGGTCGCCGCCCGGGCGCGCGAGTGCGCGCGCCGCGTGTGGGAACGGCTGGGGTAGGCGCCGCCGCGCCGCGCCGATGAGCGTCACGATCCGTCCCGCCCGCGTCCCCGACGAGCTGCGCACCGTCCGCGCGCTGCTCCGCGAGTACGAGGCGGAGCTGGGCGTGGACCTCTGCTTCCAGGGGTTCGAGCGCGAGCTGGCGGAGCTGCCGGGGGACTACGTCCCGCCGCGCGGGGCCCTGCTGCTGGCCGAGGTGGAGGGCGCGGTGGCCGGCTGCGTCGCCCTGCGCCCGCTCGCGGACGAGGTGTGCGAGATGAAGCGCCTGTACGCGCGGCCGGCGTTCCGCGGGCGCGGGGTGGGGCGTGCGTTGACCGCGGCGGTGCTCGCCGAATCGCGGCGCATCGGCTACGCGCGCATGCGGCTCGACACGCTGCCGGCGATGACCGAGGCGCAGGCGCTCTACGAGCGGCTCGGGTTCACCGACATCCCGCCCTACCGCGAGAACCCGGTGGCGGGGGCGCGCTGCATGGAGCTGTCGCTGGCGAAGGGGGAACGATGAGGATCCGCATGTGGCAGATCGACGCCTTCGCGGGCGCGGTGTTCTCGGGCAACCCCGCGGCGGTGTGTCCGCTGGAGCGGTGGTTGCCGGACGCGACGATGCAGGCCATCGCGGCCGAGAACAACCTCTCCGAGACGGCGTTCTTCGTCCCGCGCGGGGCGGCGGACGGGTACGACCTGCGCTGGTTCACGCCGGTGGCGGAGGTGGACCTGTGCGGACACGCGACGCTCGCCTCGGGGCTGGTGGTGCTCGACACGCTCGAGCCGGCGCTCGCCGCAGCGACGTTCCACACGAAGAGCGGGCCGCTGACGGTGCGCCGGCAGGGCGACCTGCTGGCGATGGACCTGCCGGCGCGGCCGCCGAGGCGGCGCGAGCCGCCGTCGGGGCTCGCCGAGGCCCTGGGCGCGGTGCCGCGCGAGGTGTGGGAGGCACGCGACCTGATGGCGGTGTTCGCGGCGGAGGACGACGTGCGCCGGCTGGCGCCGTCCATCGACCGCGTCGCGGCGTTCGACACCTTCGGCGTCGTGGTCACGGCGCCGGGAGATGACGTGGACTTCGTGTCGCGCTTCTTCGTGCCGCGTCAGGGCATCGCGGAGGACCCGGTGACGGGCTCGACCCACTGCACGCTGGCACCCTATTGGGCGGGGCGGCTGGGCCGCGCGCGGCTGCGCGCGCGCCAGCTCTCGGCGCGGGGGGGCGAGATGGAGTGCGAGGTCCGCGGCGACCGGGTGACGCTGGCGGGGCGGGCGGTCGTGTATCTCGAGGGCGTGATCACGGTCTAGG
>CAZKQE010000271.1:3462-4141 GCA_964554725.1 uncultured bacterium | reverse complement strand
GTCGGTGGCGGCCGCGCGCGCCTCCGCCGCGTCCGCCGCCACCACCACCACCCGCGCGTCGCGCGGCGGCAGCTCGGTGCGACGCCCGGCGAACTCCGCGCGCGGGATGTTCCCGGCGCCGGGGAGGTGGCCGGCGGCGAAGGTCCGCTCGTCCCGCACGTCGAGCAGCGCCGTCCCCGGCGCGGGCGCCGGCAGGTCCGGCCGGCCGCCGCCCGCGTTCACGAGACGATGGGCAGCTCGCAGCAGTCGCCGGTCGGGATGCTGCGGCCGTGCGGGCAGCTCCGCGGGTGGCCGAGGAACGAGCAGATGCTGTTCGTCACCTCGGGGTTGATGATGTGCTCCATGCGGCAGGCGGCCAGCTCCACCTGCGGAGCCGACAGGTGCATCGCCGAGGTGAACAGCACCTCCGCGAGCCGGCGGCGGCGCACCAGGTCCCGCGCGCGCAGCCGGCCGCGCGGGGTGAACTCGAGGGTGAGCGCGCACTGGACGACCAGGCCGCTCTCCACCATGCCGGTCACCGTGCGCCGATTGTCCACGACGTCCGGCACCTTGATCCGCGCCGCCTCGGGCAGCCGGCCGTCCTCCTCGATCGCCCACATCTGGACCAGCACCTCGTCGTAGCGGCGCTCGATCTCCTCGCTCGGGACGGTGAGGTCGGTGAGCCGGCCGTGGGCGAGCT
>CAZKQE010000271.1:0-3452 GCA_964554725.1 uncultured bacterium | reverse complement strand
GCCGGGTGTGGGTCACGGTGACGATCGTGTGTCCCTCGGCGTGCAGCTCCCGCAGCAGCTCGAGCACCCGGTCCTCGTTCTCGGCGTCGAGGTTGCCGGTCGGCTCGTCGGCGAGGATCAGCCGCGGCTGGTTGATGAGCGCGCGCGCCACGCACACGCGCTGCTGCTCGCCGCCCGAGAGCTGGGAGGGCAGGTGGCGCGCCCGCGCGGCGAGCCCGACGCGCTCGAGCGCGGCGAGCGCCTCGGGCGCGTCGGCCACCGAGTGGTAGTGCTGGGCGATCATCACGTTCTCGAGCGCCGTCAGGTGCGGGAACAGGTTGAACTGCTGGAAGATGATCCCCACCTTCTCGCGCCGGAAGCGGCCGCGACCGCTCTCCCCGAGCGCGCTGACCTCGGCCCCGTCCACCCAGATGCGCCCCGCGGTCGGCCGGTCGAGCGCGCCCAGCAGGTTGAGCAGCGTGCTCTTGCCCGAGCCGGACGGGCCCATGACCGCGAGCCACTCGCCGGGCTGGATGCGCAGGTCGACGCCGTCGAGGGCCCGGAGCGCCCCGTAGTGGCGCGAGACCCCCTCCAGACGCACGAGCGGATCGCGCATCAATCGCCCTTCAGCACCGGCGCCGGCTCCACCGCCAGGGCGAGCCGGATGGGGCCGAGCCCGGCGAGCACCGACACCGCCAGCGCCAGCGCCAGCACCACCAGCGGCACGTCCCAGCGCAGGGAGACCGCGGACTGGAACACCCGCTGGCCGATGACCTGCGCGAAGCCGGCCCCCAGCAGCCAGCCCAGCGCGCCGCCGGCGGCGCCGATCACCAGCGACTCGGCGGCGAACACCCGCACGATGTCGCCGCGGGTGGCGCCGAGCGCCTTCATCAGGGCGATCTCGCGGCGGCGCTCGAGCGCCAGGTCGGTGAGGGTGCCGAACGCGCACAGGCCGGCCGCCGCCAGCGCCGCGACCGTCACCAGCGCCATCAGGCGGCGCATACGCTCGAGCAGCCGGCCCTCGGTGGCGGACAGGGCGCGCAGCACCAGCGCGCGCATCGCCCCGCCGCGCTCGAGGGCCGCGACCGTGGCGGGGACGGCGTCGGCCCCGCCCTCGATCCGCCCCTGGGCGAGGCTCACCCGGCCGGCGGCGTCGCCCAGCGCCTGCGCGGCCTCGAGCGGCACCCAGAACGCCTCGTCGTCGGCGCCGCCCGCCTCGAGGCGCGACCCGACCGCGAGCGCGAGGCTGTCCCCTCCGGCGGTCGGGCGGAGGACCAGGACCGAGCCGGGCACCACGCCGAGCCGGTCCATGAGGCGCGCGCCCATCATCGAGAGGTCCGGGTCGGCCGCGCGCATGCCGCCGGTGATCCGCCAGCCGGGATGGAGCCGCCGCGCCGCGGCCAGGTCGGCGCCCACGATCGGCACCGGACGCCCGCCCAGGTCGGCGACCGCGTAGAGGAGCGGGACCGCGCGGACCCCGGCCTCGGCCAGCCGCTCGCGCAGCAGGCGCTCGTCCAGGAAGCGGCCGTCGGCGGCGTCGCTCACGGTGGCCGGCACCAGCAGCAGGTTGGGCCCGAGCGAACGCAGCTCCTGCGTCACCTTGCGCCCGATGTCGGCCGACACGTGGAGCAGCGCCGAGGCCACCGAGGCGCCGATCGCCACCGCCAGCACCGCCAGCGCCACGGTGCCGCGACGGCGGGCGAGCGCCGCGCGCAGCAGCCGGCCCTCGGTGGCGAGCCTAGGGCCGGTCACGGAGCACCGTCGCGGGATCGAGCCGCAGCGCGACGCGCATGGGCCCCAGCGTGCCGAGCGCCGCCACCGCGAGCGCCAGCGCCAGCGCGAGCGGGAGCAGGATCGGCTCGATCATGCTCCCCTCGCCGAAGGTGCGCCCGCGCACCAGCGCCGCGGCGAGGCTGCCGAGCAGCCAGCCGGCCGCCCCGCCGGCGAGCGAGACCAGCGCGGTCTCGCCGAGCAGGAGCGTCGCCAGCTGTCGCGAGGTGGCGCCCAGCGAGCGCAGCAGGCCGAGCTCGACGCGGCGCTCGACCACCGCCGCGGTGGTGGTCGCGAGCAGGCCGAGCGTCGCCGCCGCCAGTGCGGCGAGCGCCAGCAGCAGCAGCATGAAGTTGAGCCGGCCGACCACCTGCGCCTCGCCGGCGACCACCTCGGAGAGCGGCAGCACCTCGGCCCCGCGCAGCTGCGCCGCCAGGTCGCGGGCGACGTTGTCGGGGTAGGGGGTGCACATGTACCGCTCGAACCCGGCCGGGTCGCGCGCCGGGTCGGGCGCCGGGCCGCGCGGTCCCGGCTTCACCAGCGCGCTCAGCCAGACGCGGTCGGTCTGGCCCGGCCGGCCGGCGAGCGCCTGCACGACCGTGAGCGGCGCCCAGGCGCGGCCGTCCTCCAGGCCGCCCGCGGTGACGACCCCGGCGACCCGCAGCCGGCGCGCGCGTCCCTCGACCACCACCTCGACCCGCTGCCCGGGATGGAGGTCGAGCCGCGCGGCGAGGTCGCGCCCCAGCAGCACCTCGTCGGCGTCCTCGCGCGGCCAGCGGCCGGCGAGCGTCCAGGTGGGCCGCAGGCCGCGCACGCCGACCGTCCAGGGACCGTCCCGGCCGGGGAGCTCGCGGGTGAACCAGGTGCCGAGCAGGGTCGCCGGCGTGCCGTCGAAGGTGGCCGCCGCGGACAGCTCGGGGGCCGCCGCCAGCAGCGCGTTGCGCCAGAACGACGCCTGCAGCCGCTCGAGCGCGTCGGCGGGCAGGCTGACGCCGGCGCGCGCCGGCCGGAAGTCGGCGCCCGCCAGGTCCACCGGCCATTCCGCCCCGGCCGGCCGCACGACGAAGTTGGGCCCGGCCGCCCGCAGGGTGCGCGCGAGGTCGTCCCCCACCTGGAGCGAGAGGGTCGCCAGCGCGGTGGCGACCGCGACCCCGAGCGCCACCGCGAGCAGCGCGAGCAGCAGGCGCGGGCGCCGGGCGGCGAGCGAGGCGGCGAGGTAGCGCGCGAACACGGGTCAGCGGCCGGCGAGGTGGGGGATCACCGCCTCGAGGTCCCCGGCGCTCACCGCGATCGCCCCGCCCTCGACGCGCCGGTGGGGGAGCGGGATCGGGTTGCAGCCCCCGGTGCGTCCCAGCGAGGTGCGGACGATCGGCGCGGTGCAGTTGCGGCAGATGAGCTCGGGCCCGCGTTCGAAGTACCCCTTGTCGCCGCAGATCTCGCACGCGTCCACGCAGGTGCGCACCTCGTCGCCCACCTGGAGGGCGAAGAAGCGCACCGTGCGTCCGGCGACCGGCACCTCGTAGAAGCGCAGATGTCCGTCGGCGAGCGGCGCCGGATCGAACCGCGCCTCGCCCGCGGTGAGGGGCAGCGGCTCCCCCGGCGCCCGTGCGGGCTGCTGCGACTGGCGCGCGAACGCGGTGAGCAGCAGGCCCACCATCGCGAGCCCGACCACGCCGCTCCAGCGGCGCCGGGCCGCGTCGCGG
>CAZKQE010000270.1:2603-4155 GCA_964554725.1 uncultured bacterium | reverse complement strand
TGTTGTTGGCAAGACTAAGTGACCGCTTTTGACACGACTATCTGTCCGCTTTCCTAGGCGGCCTGTCGGGACGCCCGACCGCGGGCATCGAACCGGCCCCAGCAGACCGGCCCCCGCCAGACACTGTGAGTGCCGTCGAGGTGGCGGCGTACCACGACCGGCAGCCCGGCACAGGTCCTGCGTCCGGGCTGCTTGGCGATCTGCAGGCGTACTCCCTCGAGCACCACGGTGTTGTCCTTGCCGACCTGGCGAGTCTCCTCGTGACACAGGATGTGATCGAGCGGGGCGCCGCCGGCGGTCACAAAGGCCACGGCGGGGTCGGCCGGCGGGCGGGCCAGCTCGGCGTTGTAGTGCGGCAGGAAGCGCTCCTCGATGTAACGGTTGGCGCGCTCGAGGGTGCGAACGCCTGCGAGCCGGAGCTCGTTGACCAGACGATCCTGCAGGGTCCGGTTGACGCGTTCACCACGTCCGCGGGCCTGCGGCGAGTAGGCTAGGATGTGCTCGATCCCCAAGCGCTCCAGTGCGCGCCCGACCTGGGTCAGAGAGCGACGTTCCTCGGCACCCTCGGGGCGCCGGGTCTGGATCGCCCAGGCGGCCCGGTCGGTGTAGAGCGATTGCGGCAGGCCATGGCGGGCGAACACCGCGTGCAGGGCCGCCAGCACGGCTTCGGTGGTCTCGCCCCGGCTCAGCTGCGCGTAGAGCAGACGTCGGGTGGCATCGTCGACCACCGCGATCAGGCATTGCCGTTCCTCGGGACACAGCGCCAACCAGGGATGATGGCTGCCATCCACGTGGAGCAGCTCCCCGAAGCAGGCCCGCGGGGGGCGCCGCACAAAGTGCCGACCCCGCGGCCGCCGCTTCCTCACCAGGCCCGCCCCCTGGAGCGCCTGCCGCACGAAGCTGTACGACCATTTCAGCCCGTGCTCCCGGCGGGCGATCGCACAGAAGTGGCGGACGTTGAAGCCCCGATAGCGCTGGCGATACAGGCGCAGCAACGGCTCTACGTCCTGCGGACGGATCCAGCGCGGGGAGCGATGACCGCGGGTGCGCCCGTCCACCAGCCCCCGCATGCCGTACCTCTGGTAGCGCAGCTTCCAGCGCCGCAGACTCCGGGTCGTACAGCCCAGGATCTCGGCCGCTTGGATCCACGTGATCTCTCGGTTCACGGCGCGCATCAGCACCTCTTGGACCTTCATCATCCGCTCCTGGGCGGTCGGAGCATGCGGCATCGCGGGGCCCTCCTCGGACCCCCGATACCACCTCCGCCGCCCCTTGGGGTGGAGCGGTCCGTTCGTCCTGCCAAAACCGGACAGATAGATAAGCTCTCTACAGCGCGGCGGCCCGCGCTGGCGGGGCGTGCGGGCGCGTGCTAGCCTTTCCGGGCTCCCCGCCGCACCCTCCCCGGCCGATCGAGGTCCACCGTGAGAACCGCGCTCCTGCCGCTGCTGCTGAGCCTCGCCGCCCTCGCGGCCGCCCCCGCGCCCGCCCCCGCGGCGCCCGCGCCGGCGATCGCCTGGCGGGACTGGGACCGCGGCCTCGCCGAGGCCCGCAC
>CAZKQE010000270.1:0-2593 GCA_964554725.1 uncultured bacterium | reverse complement strand
GGTGCGGCTGGTGCCGGCGCATGAAGGCCGAGGTGTACACGCGGGCCGAGGTGCGCGAGTACCTGGCCGACCGTTTCGTGCTGGTCTCGCTCAACGCCGAGGCCGGCGACGCGGCGCGCTACGAGGGTCGCGGCCACACCTCGCGCACGCTGGCGGCGCGCTTCGGCGTCAGCGGCTTCCCGACCACGATCTTCCTGCGCCCCGACGGCGAGCACCTCGTCAACGTGCCCGGCTACCTGGACGCCGGCCGCTTCATGCAGGTGCTGCGTTACATCGGGGACGGGCACATGGAGCGCGGGATCAGCTTCCAGGAGTTCGCGAAGACCCCCGCGGCCGGCGGCGCCCGCCCCTAGTGGCGGGGAGAGACGCATGTCGCTGCTGAGCGGCCAGCGCATCCTCGCGGTGGACACCGAGACCACCGGCTTCAACCCGGCCGAGGGTCACGCGCTGGTCGAGGTGGCGACCGTGACGCTCGACGCCGACGCGCTGGGCGAGACGTGGTCGAGCCTGGTGCGGCCCGGGCGGGCGATCCCGCCCGACGCCTCGAAGGTGCACGGCATCACGGACGCGATGGTCGCCGACGCGCCGGCTCCGGAGGCGGTCGCCGCCGAGCTGCGCCGGCGCTGCGGCGAGCTGCCGCTGGTGTTCCACAACGCGCCCTTCGACCTGCCGTTCCTGATCGCCCTGCTCCGCGCCGGCGGGCAGCCGCCGCTCCTCAACCCGATCATCGACACGCTGGGCCTGGCGCGCGGCCTGGGCGGGCCGGGCGGGAACTCGCTCGGCGCGCTGGCCGCACGGCTCGGGCTGCCGCGCGAGACCCAGCACCGGGCGCTCGGCGACGCGCGCACGACCGCGCGGCTCTTCCTCGCGCTGAGCGCCCGATGGGAGGCGGAGCGCGGCGTCCGCACCCTCGCCGAGCTGGCGGCGGTGAGCCAGGACGTGATGCGCCTGACGGCGACGCGGTGATCCCGCCCCGTCCCTCCCGGGTCGCGGCCCGCCGGACGCCGGCGCGGCCGGTCGCCGGGTAGGCCGGCCGGCGCGGCCGGTCCCGCCGATGACGGCCCCCCCGATCCCGCGGCTGCTGGTGGTCGAGCGCGACGGCGCGGCGACCGTGTCCCTGATCGCGGGCCTCGCCGGCGCCGGCCTGCGGGTCGCCCACGCGCGCGACGCGGAGGGCGCGCGCCGCGCGCTCGCCGGCGACCGCTTCGACGCGGTGGTGATCGGTCTCGGCGCGCCGCGGGTGGACGGCATGGAGCTGATGCGCTCGGCGCTCGCGCGGCGGCCCGCCCCGTGCGTGGTGCTGCTCGCCGACGCGGCCGGCGCGCGGCGTGCCGCCGGGGCGATGCGCGCCGGGGCGTGGGACGTGCTGGCGCGACCCGTCGACGCCGAACGGCTACGGATCGTGCTCGAGCGCGGGCTCGCCCACCGCCGTCTCCAGGCGCGGCTCGCGGCGCTCGAGGACGGGTCGGCGGTCGCCGCCGAGGGCGACCCGTTCCTCGGCGGCTCGCGCGCGATCGGGCGGGTCGCCGAGCAGATCCGGCGGTTCGCCGCCGGCCCGGCGGCGGTGCTCATCGAAGGCGAGCCCGGCACCGGCAAGGGCGCGGCGGCGCGCGCCCTGCATCGCCAGGGGCCGCGACACGACGGGCCGTTCGTGGCGGTGGAGGCGGACCCGGCCGACCCGCGGGGACTCGAGGCCGATCTGTTCGGGGTCGAGTCGTCCGCGGGCGAGGCCCGCCCCGGCGGGGTGGAGCGGGCCGAGGGCGGGACCCTCTACCTGGACGGGATCGCCGACGCGCCCCCGGCGGTGCAGGTGCGCCTGCTGCGGCTGCTCCAGGATCGGGCGTTCGAGCGCGTGGGCGGGACGCGCGCCCTGCGCGCCGACGTGCGGTTCATCGCCGGCAGCACGCGCGACCTCGAGGAGGAGTCGCTCGCGGGGCGGTTCCGCGACGACCTGCGTCGCCGGCTCGCGGCGGCCCGCATCGCCCTGCCGCCGCTGCGCGCCCGGCGCGAGGACATCCCCGCCCTGGTCGAGCGCTTCCTGCGCGAGGCCAACCGCCGCCACCGGCGCCGGGTGAAGAGCGTGACGCGCGGCGTGCTCGAGCGGCTCCAGGCCCACGACTGGCCCGGCAACCTGCGCGAGCTGCGCGACACCATCGAGGCCATGGTGGTGGCGGCGCCGGGCGGGCGCCCGCTCGACCTGGCGGACCTGCCCGACGCGCTGAGCGGTGGCGCGCCGGTGCGCCGGCGTCCCGAGATCGCGCCCGGGATGACGGTGGAGGAGGCGGAGCGGGCCCTGATCTCCGCCACGCTCGCCCACGTCGGCGGGGTCAAGCCGCGGGCGGCCGCGATGCTGGGGATCGGGCTGCGCACGCTCTATCGCAAGATCAAGGCGTACCGACTCTCCTGACGGCGCCACCCCGGCGCCCGCGGCAGCCCTGCGCGCGACCGCCCGAGGCGAACGGGGCGGGCGAAAGTGGCGGACCCCGGCTGCCGATACCCGGGGGGAGCCCACGACCCTCGACCCGAGCGTCCCCATGTCCGACCTCGACCTCGCCAACCCCTACGAGCCCGACGCCTTCGAGCGCCGGTCCCC
>CAZKQE010000269.1:0-4159 GCA_964554725.1 uncultured bacterium | reverse complement strand
CGTAGGCGCCCAGCGAGAGCACGCCCTCCTGGATCCGCGCGCCGCCCGAGTCGTTGAGGCCGATCACCGGGGCGCCGTTGTCCATCGCCAGGTCCATGATCGCGCAGATCTTCTTCGCGTTCGCCTCGCTCATCGTCCCGCCGAACACGGTGAAGTCCTGGGCGAAGGCGTAGACCAGGCGGCCGTCCACGGTGCCCCAGCCGGCGACCACCCCGTCGCCGGTGACGCGCCGGCGGTCCATGCCGAAGTCGCGCGCGCGGTGGGTGACGAAGGTGCCGACCTCGGCCCACGAACCGGGGTCCACCAGCAGCTCGATCCGTTCGCGTGCGGTCAGACAGCCCTTCGCGTGCTGCTTCTCGACGCGCTCGGGGCCGCCCCCGGCGAGCGCGGCCTCGCCGCGGCGCCGAAGTTCGGCCAGTCGCTGTTCGCGGTTCAAGGGTCCCTCCCGGATGGGGTGCGCAGCGCGCGGGCGAGGGTAGGGACGGGGCCGCGGGGGGTCAAGGACGAAGCCCGCCGGCCGGGTGCGCGCGGCCGGCCGGACCGACGGCGCGGGGGCGCGCGATGACCTTCTGGGCCCCGTGGGACCCGTGGATGACGCCGTCGGCCGAGTCCGGCGCGATGCTCACCGGCGGCGCGGGCAGCGTCGTCTTCGTGGTCCTGTTCTGCGCGCTGGTGGACTTCGTCAAGCTGCTGGTCGAGCTGCTCGGACGGAGCGAGGAGCGGCGGTTCACGACCGACGCCTCGCGCGTGACCGCCGTGATCCCGTCGCGGAACGGCGAGGACCGCCTGCCGATGACGGTCGGCGAGCTGCGCCGGTTCCTGCCGCCCGAGCGCATCCTGGTGGTGGACGACGCGAGCACCGACCGGACCAGCGCGGTGGCCGCCGACCTCGGCTGCCGGGTCCACCGGTTCGAGCGCGGCAAGGGCAAGGCCGCCGCCATCAACTACGCCGTCCACCGCGTCGAGACCCCGCTCACGCTGCTGCTCGACGACGACACGCGGATGGGCGGGGCCCGCATCCCGACCTCGCTGCTCACGGACGAGGGCTACGACGCCGCCGCGTTCCACGTGCTGCCGGACCGCCGCGGCCGCGAGGGTGCGCGCGGGAACAACTTCCTCGGTGCGCTGCAGCGCTACGAGTACGGAAAGAGCATGGAGATCGGCAAGCGCTTCCACGACGTCACCGAGTCGGTGTCGTGCATCTCGGGCGCGGTCGGGCTGTTCCGCACCGAGGACCTCCACCGCCACCATCACGAGCACACCGGCGTGTTCCAGGCCGAGGACCTCCAGCGCACGATCATCCACCTGCTCCACCGGCGGCGGATCGTGTTCGCGAACGAGCCGGTGTGGACGGTGGCCCCGAGCCGCTGGTCGGAGTGGTTCCGCCAGCGCCTCACCGGCTGGTACCCCGGCCTCTACCACCAGCTGGCGAACTTCCTGCGGCTGCTGTTCCGGCCCGGGGTGCCGTGGCGGCTGCGCTACGAGATGGTGTACAACCTGTACACGGTGATCAGCGACCCGCTGAAGATCCTGTCCATGGTCGTCATCGCGGTGACGCCGTCCCTGCGCTGGTGGGGCGTGGTCGTCTACCTCACCTACCTGGCGTTCGAGATCTACCCCTACTGGGTGGTGCGGGTGCCGGGGGACCGGCGTCGCGCCCCGGGGGCCGTGCTGCTGCTCTATCCGCTCTACGGCGCGCTCAACACGCTGCTCCGCGCCGGCGCCCTGGGGACCTGGTTCTGGTACCGCTACGTCACCGGCACCATGCGCCCGCGTCGCGGGCCCGGGGACCGCATCGAATGAGACGCCCGATCGCGCTGTGGGTCCTCGCCGCCCTGCTGGCGGCCGCGCCGGCCGGCGCCGGCCCGTCCGCGCGCCTGGGCGGCCAGTACCGCTACTGGACGGTGAGCGACGGGAACGACCTGCGCGCCGTGCTCGGCTACTGGTCGACGCGCTGGTTCCACGTCCAGCTCGAGCACTGGGACTTCATCGACCCCGGCACCGACGACCAGTTCCGTCCCGAGGCGGGGCTTCACCTGCGCGACCGTCGCCAGGGCGTCTACACCCTCCAGTGGCGTCACGAGCGCCGGCAGGAGCGGTTCTGGGTCGGCACCGACCAGGTCCTGGGCGAACATCTGGTCGGGCGGCTCGAGGCGAGCCCGATCGTGGCGCGCGACAGCACGCTGTGGGTGGTGCGGGCGGGGGCGGACTGGTACTGGAAGTCGTGGAACTTCCTCTCGCTCGACCTGATCCGCGACCCGCGCCTGGACGGGCTGTGGGTGGTGCCGATGCGGGTGCGGCTCGCGAACGAGGCGAACGACTGGGTCCAGCTCACGGTCGCCCCGGCGAGCCGGCGCACGCTCGGCTGGGCGGTGGACGTGAAGCGGCGCTGGGTGAGGCTGGGGGTCGAGCGCAACAACCGGTACGACTTCACCCGCCTCGACAACACGATCGTCACCGCCGGCTTCGAGCTGGACCTGCCGCGACCGGAGTGACCGGGGCCGCGCGGCCGGCTCCGCTGGGTGCCCCGCCGCGGCGCTGCTATCATCGCCGCCCGATGCCACGGCCCACCGACGAGCACATCGCCTGGGCCAGGACCGAGCCGGCGCGTCACCGGCACAGCCTGGCCCCCAGCGAGATGGACCCGCCCGACCTCGAGGCCATGGGCCTGCCCTGCCGCGTCGCACTGCCGCCGGCCGGGGCGGACCTCCAGCCGGAGCTCGAGGCGGCGCTGGCCGCGCGCTGGGGGGCGCCCGGCGGGCGCGTCGCGCTCACCGCCGGGGGCAGCGAGGCGAACGCGATCGTGTTCGGGGCCCTGCTCGAGCGCGGCGACGAGGTGCTGGTCGAGACCCCCGGCTACGAGCCGCACCGCGAGGTGCCGCGACTGTTCGACATCACCGTCCGTCGCTTCGAGCGCCCGGCCCCGGGCGGGGTCGCCGCCGCGGTCGAGGCGGCGCTCGGCCCCGCCACCCGCATGGTCGTCGTCACCCACCCGCACAACCCGAGCGGCGCCCCGCTCGCCGACGCCGACCTGGCGGCGCTCGAGGCGCTGGCCGAGCGGCGCGGCCTGTGGCTCCTGTGCGACGAGATCTTCCGCGACGCGATGGAGGGTCCGCCCGGCACGGTGGCGGCGCGGTGTCCGCGCTGGGTGGTGACCTCGTCCCTCACCAAGGTCTACGGTCTGGGCGGGCTGCGGCTGGGCTGGATCGCCGCCGCGCAGGGGGTGCTGGACCGCTGCCGGCGGGTCCAGAACTCGCTGTCGGCCTCGCCCGCGCTGCCCAGCATCGCGCTGGCGCTGGCGCTGGCCCCGCATCTCGACGCGCTGCGCGCGCGCAGCCTCGCCATCCTGGCCGCGAACCGGCCGCGCTGGGCGGCCCTGCTGCGCGGCGGCGTGCCGTTCGCGAGCCCGGTCGAGCCGCGCGGGACCACCGCGTGGGCGGCGTTCGACGGGGACGGCGCCGGGGACGCGTTCGCCGCGTACGCCTCGCTCCACTTCGACCTGGCGGTGACGCCGGGCCGCTTCTTCGGCGACCCGCGCGGGTTCCGCGTCGGCCTCGGCGGCGAGCCGCCGAGGTTCGCCGCCGCCCTCGACCGACTGCAGCACACCCTCGCCGCGTTCGCCGCCGGCGCGCCCACCCCGGAGACCCCATGAGCGAGACCGACATCCTCCAGCGCATCCAGGCCGACCTGACCGCGGCGATGAAGTCGAAGGACGCGGCCACCCTGAGCACGCTGCGCATGCTGAAGACCGCCCTGATGGAGGCCAGCACCCGCAAGCCGAAGGGCGAGGGGGTGACCGCCGACGAGGCGATCGAGGTGGTCCAGCGCTACGCGAAGAAGCGGCGCGAGGCGATCGAGGAGTTCCGCAAGCTCGGCCGCGACGACCTGGTCGCGAGCGAGGAGCGCGAGATCGAGGTGGCGTCGCGTTACCTGCCGCGGCCGCTCGGCGAGGAGGAGCTGCGGGCGCTCATCCGCGCGGCGGTGGCCGCGAGCGGCGCCGCCGGCCCGAAGGACACCGGCAAGGTGATCGGGCTCGTCATGGCCGAGGCGCGCGGCCGCGTCGAGGGGAGCGTCGTCTCGCGCCTGGTGCGCGAGGCGCTGGCGGGCTGACGGCGGCCGCCGCGCCGGGCGGGGCCCCCGCCGGCGGCGTGGAGTCCGG
>CAZKQE010000268.1:0-4174 GCA_964554725.1 uncultured bacterium | reverse complement strand
GACGCGGGGCGGCGCGCGCATTCGCCGAGCGCGCGGCCGTCAACACGCCGATCCAGGGTTCGGCCGCCGATCTGATGAAGCTGGCGATGATCCGCGTCCACCACGCCTTGAAGCAGCGGCGGCCGTCCGCTAGATTGCTGCTCCAGGTGCACGACGAGCTGCTGCTCGAGTGCCCGTCCGCGGAGGTCGAGCCGGTGACCGAGCTGGTGCGCGCCGAGATGGAGGGCTGCTATCCGCTGCGGGTCCCGCTGACCGTGGCGGTCGGTCGCGGACCCACGTGGTTCGATGTCCACTGAGCGACGGCGCCCGCGCCGGGCCCACGTCGGCGACGGGCTGTTCATCCTCGGGCTGGTCGGCCGCGCCGGCAGCGGCAAGAGCACGGTGGCGCGCGCGATCGTCGCCGACGGCGGGGCGCTGATCGACGCCGACCGCCTCGGGCACCAGGTCACCGACCAGGATCCCGAGGTCCGCCGCGCGCTCGCCGCGGAGTACGGGGAGGACGTCTACCTCGCGGACGGCTCGCTCGACCGCCGCCGGGTGGGGGCGCGGGTGTTCCAGGACCCCGCGGCGCGGGCGCGGCTGGACGCGCTGGTCCATCCACGCATCCTCGCGCGGGCATGGGAGGAGTTGAACCGGCTGCGCCTCTCCGGGCACCGGGGGGTCGTGGTGCTCGACTCGGCGCTGCTGCTCGACTGGGGCATGGACCGCTCGTGCGACGCGGTGCTGGCGGTGGACGCACCGGAGGAGGACCGGGTCGCGCGGCTGATGCGCGGACGCGGATGGAGCGAGGAGCACGCCCGCGCGGTGCTCGCGGCCCAGCGACCGGGCGCCGCGTTCACCGAGGCGGCGGACCTGACGATCGAGAACACCGGCGGGATCCCGGAGCTGGAGCGGGCGGCGCGCGCCGCCGTGGTGCGGTTGGTGGCGGAACGCCGCGCGGCGCTGCGCCCGGGATAGACGGAGAGCCATGCTGACGACGAGCGAGCTGCGACGACGACTCGACCAGGCGCGCGGGACCCTCGACGGCCTGCGGAGGTACCTTTGACGTCGAGCGGCTGCGCGGCGAGATCGCCTCGTCCGAGGCGCGCATGTCCGAGCCCGGGTTCTGGGACCGGGGCGAGGAGGCGCGGCGCATCGTCGCCGCGCTCAAGCACGCCCGCTCGACGGTCGCCGAGTGGAGCGCCCGCGACGGGGGCCTGAGCCACCTCGCCGGATTGCTCGAGCTGGCCGAAGGGGAGGGGGACGAGTCGCTGCTCGCCGACGTCGCGGCCGAGCTGGCGGGCATCGAGCGCCAGATCTCGGAGCTCGAGATGCGCAGCCTGCTCGCCGGCGAGTACGACGCCTTCGGTGCGATCATCACGATCCACCCCGGCGCGGGCGGGACCGAGTCGCAGGACTGGGCGGACATGCTGCTGCGCATGTACCTGCGCTGGGCCGAGCGCCACGGCTACCCGGCGCGCGTGCTCGACCTGCAGCCGGGCGACGAGGCGGGCATCAAGGACGCGGTCATCGAGATCGACGGCGAGTACGCCTACGGCTTCCTGAAGGGCGAGAGCGGGGTCCACCGCCTGGTGCGCATCTCGCCCTACGACGCCGCGAAGCGCCGGCACACCTCGTTCGCCTCGGCGTGGGTGACCCCGATGGTGGACGACACGATCACGGTGGACATCTCGCCCTCGGACCTGAGGATCGACACCTTCCGCGCGAGCGGGGCGGGCGGGCAGCACGTGAACAAGACGGAGTCCGCGGTGCGGATCACCCACCTGCCGACCAACCTGGTCGTCCAGTCGCAGGCCGAGCGCAGCCAGCACCGCAACCGCGAGAACGCGCTCCGCATCCTGCGCTCGCGTCTGTTCGTCCACCTCAAGGAGCTCGAGCGGCAGAAGACCGAGTCCCGGCAGGCGCCGAAGAAGGACATCGACTTCGGCAGCCAGATCCGCTCCTACGTGCTCCAGCCCTACACGATGGTGAAGGACGAGCGCACCGAGCTGAAGGTCGGCGACGTCCATGCGGTGCTGGACGGCGACCTCGACCCCTTCATCGACGCCTACCTCAAGCGCAAGGAGCCCTCATGATCCCCGGCCACATCTTCCGCGAGTACGACATCCGCGGACTGCACGAGAGCGAGCTGACGGACGGACTCGCCGAGTCGGTCGGGCAGGCGTTCGCGACCCTGATCCGCGAGGGGGAGCGGCCGTCCGCGGCGGGCGGTCCGCGGGTCGCGCTCGGGATGGACGTGCGGCCGAGCAGCGTGCGGCTCGCGGCGGCGGTCGAACGCGGCATCCGCGCCGCCGGCGTGGCGGTCGACCGGGTGGGCGTGGTGCCGACCCCGGCCCTCTACTACGCCGTGGTCGAGAGCGGCGCCGACGGCGGACTCCAGGTGACCGGCAGTCACAACCCGCCCGAGTTCAACGGGTTCAAGATGACGCGGCGCACGCTGCCGTTGTTCGGCGCCGAGATCCAGACCATGCGCGAGCGCATCGGCCGCGGCGACCTGGCGCGCGCCGAGCGCCCGGCGGCGGCGGCGGACCGGCCGATCCTCGACGCCTACGCCGCGATGCTGGTCGAGCGCCTGCGCGCGAGCCGGCCGCTCAAGGTGGTCATGGACTGCGGCAACGGCTGCGCCGGCACCGTGGTGCCGGCCGTGTTCGAGCGCATGGGGCACACGGTGATCCCGCTGTTCGCGGAGCTCGACGGCCGCTTCCCGAACCACCTGCCCGACCCCACGGTGCCGAAGCTGCTCGAGAGCCTGATCGCCGAGGTGAAACGCACCGGAGCGGACCTCGGCATCGGCTTCGACGGCGACGCCGACCGCATCGGCGCGGTGGACGCCGGCGGCCGGATCGTGTTCGGGGACCAGCTGCTGGCGCTGTTCGCCCGCGACGTGCTCGCGCGGGTCCCGGGGGCCGAGATCATCTTCGACGTCAAGTGCTCGCAGGGGCTCATCGAGGACATCGCCGCCCACGGCGGGCGGCCGATGATGTGGAAGACCGGGCACTCGCTCATCAAGAGCCGGCTCCACGAGACCGGCGCGCCGCTGGCGGGGGAGATGTCCGGCCACATGTTCTTCGGCGAGGGGTTCTTCGGCTTCGACGACGCGCTGTTCGCGGCCGGCCGGCTGCTGCGCTACATCGCCGCCGGCGACCGCACGCTGGCCGAGCTGGTGGACTCGATCCCGCGCTACCATGCGACGCCCGAGACCCGGCTCGCCTGCCCCGAGGACCGGAAGTTCGCGGTGGTCGGGGAGCTCCAGCGCGTGTTCGCGGGCCGCTACCGCGTCATCGACATCGACGGCGTGCGGGTCGAGTTCGGGGACGGGTGGGGGCTCGCGCGGGCGTCGAACACCCAGCCGGCCCTGGTGGTCCGGTTCGAGGCGCGCTCGCCCGCCCGGCTGGCCGAGATCCGCGCGATGTTCATGGAGCCGCTCGCCCGGCTCGGTGTCGGTGAGGCGGCGGTCGGTCACTGACGCGCGGCGGTCCCGCGCGGCGGGCCCCGCCGCACCGCCGCCGCCCGCGCCGCTGCCCCGCCGCTTCTACGCGCGCCCGCCGCTGGTGGTGGCGCGCGCGCTGCTCGGACGACTCCTGGTGCGCGACCGGCGCGGCACGCGCGTCGCCGGCCGCATCGTCGAGGTCGAGGCCTACGCCGGCCGCCGGGACCCCGCCAGCCACGCCTACCGCGGCCGGACGGAGCGCAACCGGACCATGTTCGGCCCGCCCGGACACGCCTACGTCTACTTCACCTACGGCATGCACCACTGCCTCAACGTCGTGACCGGGACGGTGGGGGAGGCGTCGGCGGTCCTGATCCGCGCGCTCGAGCCGGTCGCCGGGCTGGCGACCATGGCACGGCGTCGCGGCCGGGTCGCGCCGGAGCGCCTCGCCCGCGGGCCCGGTTGCGTGGCCCGCGCGCTGGCGCTGACGCGCGCGGACGACGGCCTCGACCTCACCCGCGGGCCGCTATGGCTGCCGGATCTGCCGCCGCGCCGCGGCGGGCGCCCGGTCGTCCGCGGTCCGCGGATCGGCATCCGGCGCGCGGTCGGGCGCCGGTGGCGGCTGTGGCTGGCCGGGCATCCCTGCGTCTCGGGCGGCCGCTCCGCGGCCGGTTCGGCGGCGGGGCGGTGACCCCCGTTGACACTCGCTCGTCGGCTTCCCTAGTATGCCGCCTCCGTGCGTCG
>CAZKQE010000267.1:1420-4196 GCA_964554725.1 uncultured bacterium | reverse complement strand
TGCCCGGGGCTAGGGCGTGCGGCGCGACCGGGCGGCGGAGGCCAGCGCGGGCGGCGCGGCGCCCGGCTTCCGCGCGGCGCCCAGGGTCGAGTCCGGCGTTCCGTCCCCGGCGCTGTCGGGCGCGGGCGGCGGGGCCTTCGAGCGCACCTGGCGGATGTTCGCCAGATGCTCCTCGTAGGTGCGCGAGAAGAGGTGGCGGCCGGTGCCGTCGGCGACGAAGTAGAGGTCCTGGACCCCGGGCAGCGGGTCGATCACCCCGGCGATGCTGGCCCGCCCGGGGTTGCAGATGGGCCCCGGCGGCAGCCCGGCGTAGAGGTAGGTGTTGAACGGCGAGACGACGCGCAGGTGCCGCAGGAGCAGCCGGGTGCGGGGTCCGCGGCCGATCGCGTAGCCGACCGTGGGGTCGGCCTGCAGCCGCATCCCCATCGCCAGCCGGTTGAGGTAGACCCGGGCGATGCGCGGCCGCTCGCTGTCCACGCCGGCCTCGGCCTCGACGATCGAGGCGAGCGTGAGCACCTCGTGGAGCGAGAGGCCGAGCGGCAGCGAGTCGCGGCCGGCGGCGGCGCGCAGCAGGATGCCCTGGGTGCGGCGGGCCATGGTGCGGAAGGCGACCTCGGGCGAGGTGCCGGGCAGGAACTCGTACGAGTCCGGGGCCAGGTAGCCCTCGATCGAGGGCGCGGAGATCCCCAGCGAGTCGAGGAAGGCGCGGTCCTTCGCCAGCGAGTCGAACTCGGCCACCGGGATGCCGAGGTGGTTCGAGAGCAGCAGGCTCACCTCGGTGGTGGTGAGGCCCTCGGGGATGGTGACCACGTTGAGGCCGCTCATGCCGCGGGCCAGCGCGCGCAGCAGGCTGGGAACGCTGGTGCCGAGCTGGAACGAGTACTGGCCCGCCCGGATGCTGCGGTCGAGCCGCATCGCGCGCGCCAGGACGTGGAACCCGAGCGTGCCGCCCAGCAGCCCGACCCGCTTCAGCTCGAGCGCGATCTCGCCCAGGTTCTGCCCGCGCTGGATCAGGATGACGCGCCGCTCGGGGGCCGGGAACAGGCCCGCCGGCAGGTACATGTCGGAGGCGACGGCGAGCCCGGCGGCGACCAGGAGCAGCAGCGCCCAGCGGCTGGGACGGAAGGTGCGGCGGCGGGTCATGCGGGCATTATCGGCCGGGACCGGGCCCGGGTGGAGGGGGCGCGGCCGCGCGCGCGGCGAGCCGCTGCAGGTAGGACTCCAGCAGCGCCACCGCCGCCCCGGCGTCCACCCGCCCCTTCGCGTGCCCGGTGCGCACCCCCTGCTCGCGCAGGCGGCGCTGACTCATCGCCGAGGTGAGCCGCTCGTCCCAGGTCTCGACCGGCACGCCGCAGCGGGCGGCGAGGGCGGCGGCGAAGGCCTCGGCCTCGTGCGCGGCCTCGCCACGCTCCCCCGACAGGTGGAGCGGCAGCCCTACGACGACACGCTCCGCCTCCGCCGCGGCCACCGCCTCCGCCACCCGGGCGAGCCCGTCCGCGCGGCCGCGCACGACCAGGGTCGGCAGCGGGGTGGCGATGATCCCGAGCGGATCGCTCACCGCGAGCCCGATGCGTCGTCGCCCCCAGTCCACCGCCAGGATGCGCACGGCGGGGCGGTCAGGCCTCGTGGGCGGGCTGGGGCTGGCGCTTCTTGAGCAGCCGGCAGGTGGTGCCGGTGCTCGAGAAGCTGTACTCCACCGCGTCCATGCACTCGCGCATGATGTAGATGCCGCGCCCCCGCACGTCGAGCAGGTGCTCGGGCGAGGTGACGTTGCCGTTGATCGACTCGAGGTCGAACCCCGGGCCGCTGTCGTGGACGATGATCTCGAGCGCGTCCGGCAGCACGTGGAAGTCGATGTCCACCGGCTTGGCGGCGTCGCGCCGGTGCCCGTGCTGGATGGCGTTGGTGCCGGCCTCGACCACCGACATCGTCACCCGCATCCGGGTGTCCTCGTCGAACTCCATCCGCTCGCACACGGAGTCCGTGACTCGGTCCAGCACGCCCAGCAGCTCGAGCCGGCTGGGGATGCGGACGCTGATCGTGTCGGTCGTCGGTTTCGGGTCGGCCATGGTGCCTCTCAGCCGGCGCGCCGCGCGTGGTGGGCGCGGAGCAGTTCGAGTGCCCGCTCGAAATCGGCGGGCAGCGGCGATACGAAGCTCAGCCGCATCCCGGTGACGGGATGGGTCACCTCCAGCGCCGCGGCGTGCAGCGCCTGCCGCGGCAGCGTCCGCAGCACCTCCGTGGCGAGGCTACGCTCCGCCTCGCGGAGGCTCAACAGCTTTTTCCCGCGCCCGCCGTAGACCGGGTCGCCGACGATCGGGTGGCCGAGATGGGCCATGTGCACCCGGATCTGGTGGGTGCGGCCGGTGTCGAGCTCCAGCTCGAGGCGGGTCGCCGCGCCCAGCCGCTCGGCCACCCGCCAGCGGGTGCGCGCGGGCTTGCCGCCGCGCCGGACCACCGCCATGCGCTTGCGGTCGCGGGGGTGCCGGCCCACCGCCCCCTCGACCACCCCCGCCGCCTCGCGCGGCCCGCCCCACACCAGCGCGGTGTAGCTGCGCTTCACCCGCCGCTCGCGCAGGTCCTCGACCAGCACCCGGTAGGCGCGCTCGCTGCGGGCGACCACCAGCAGCCCCGAGGTGTCCTTGTCGAGCCGGTGGACGATCCCCGGGCGGGTCGGGTCGGGGAAGTCCGCGGGGGCGTCACGCCACCGGTGGAGGAGTGCGTTGACGAGCGTCCCGCTGTAATGGGCGTGGGCGGGATGGGTGACCATTCCGGC
>CAZKQE010000267.1:0-1410 GCA_964554725.1 uncultured bacterium | reverse complement strand
CCGCCCCGCCGACCCCGGCGATGGCGGGGTAGCGGTGGAGCAGCGCGTGGACCAGGGTGCCGCTGCGCACCCCGGCGCCCGGGTGGACGACCAGGCCCGCCGGCTTGTCGATCGCCACCAGGTCGTCGTCCTCGTGGACGACCGCGAGCGGGAGGGCTTCCGGCGTGAGCGGGGAGGGGGCTGCCTCGGGGATCTCGACCCGCACCCGGTCGCCGGCGCGCAGGCGGAGCGAGACCCGCGCCGGGCGCCCGTTGACCCGGACCCGGCCGGCCGCGATCAGCCCCTGCATCCGGCTACGCGACAGGTCCGTCTGCGCCGCGGCCAGGAAGCGGTCCAGCCGCTCCCCCGCGCCGGGCGGCGGGACCGAGAGGTCCAGCACCCGCATCGTCCTCCTCGCCGGCGGCCGTCGGCGCGGCCGCCACCTCCGACCCGCCGCCGTCCGCGGCGGACGCCCCGGCCGCCGCGACCGCGTCCCGTCGCGGCCAGGCGAGGGCGAACAGCACCACCCCGACCGACACCGCCGAGTCCGCGACGTTGAAGACCGGCCAGTGCCAGCGGCCCCAGCCGACGTCGATGAAGTCCACCACCTGCCCGGTGGTCAGCCGGTCCACCAGGTTGCCGAGCGCCCCGCCGAGGATGAGGGCGAGCGCGATGCGCCGCCCGGCGCCGTGGACGCGGCCGCGCAGGAACAGGTAGAGGATCGCCAGCGCGGCGGCGATCGAGAACACCGCGTAGGGGAACGGCAGGCCGGCCCCGAGCCCGAACGCGACCCCGGAGTTCCGCACGTAGGTGAAGCGGACGAGCTCGCCCAGCACCGGCACCGGCGGCCCGCCCGCCAGCGTGCGGGTCGCCCACTGCTTGGTCCAGAAGTCGAACGCGAGCACCACCGCCGAGAGCGCGAACAGGACCGGCAGGGTCGGTCTCACCGCGCGCCCCCGCGCCCGCCGCGGGTCACGACATCCCCCGGGCGGCCCGCTCCTCTTTCTCCTTGCACGACAGGCACAGGCGGGCGGTCGGCATCGCCTCCAGCCGCGCTCTCAGAATGGGGTTCTCGCACGACTCGCAGACGCCGTACTCGCCGCGGGCGAGGCGCCGCAGCGCCTCGTTGATCTCGAGCAGGATGCGGCCCTCGGCGGAGGCGAGCTGGAACGCCTTCTCCCGTTCCATCGCGTCGGTCCCCACGTCGGCCATGTGGAACGAGTAGCCGGAGAGGTCGCCGGCGCTGTCGCGCTGGTTCACCTTGAGCACCGTGTTCTCGTAGTGGCCCATCTCCTTCAGCACCCGCACGCGGTCGTCGTGGAGGCGCTGCTCGAACTCCGGGAAGTCGGCGGGCGTGAGCGGCCGCGCGCCGGCGTCCGCCGCCGCGGGCCGCGCCGGCGCCGGCGCCCGCGCCGGCAGCGGCGCCGGCCG
>CAZKQE010000266.1:0-4209 GCA_964554725.1 uncultured bacterium | reverse complement strand
CGGGCTGCCACGCGCGCGGCCAGGTCGCGAGCTTCGACACCGCCTCGCGGCTGCCGGCGGGCGCCCGGCCGCCGCGGCTCCACCGGCGGCTGCCGGCGGACCTGCGGGTGCGCGAGGCGCGCGAGGCGGCCCCCGACTTCGACGCGCGCCGCTCGGCGACCGCGCGCCGCTACGCCTACCGCCTGCTGGCCGAGGACGACGTGCTGCTCTCGCGGTTCGCGTGGCGGCCGCCCGGTCGCATCGACGGCGACGCGCTCGCCCGCGCGGTCGAGCCGCTGGCGGGCGAGCACGACTGCGCCGCGTTCCAGAGCACCGGCAGCACGCCGGTCGCGACCGTGTGCCGGGTCGAGCACGCGGCGTGGCGGCCGTGGGAGGGGGGCATGTGCCTCGACATCGTCGCCGACCACTTCCTCTACCACATGGTGCGGACGATCGTCGGCACCGCGCTGGCGTTCTCGGCGGCGCCCGATCCGGCGGGGGCGATGCGCGCATGCCTGGCGTCGCGCGACCGCCGCCGCGCCGGGCCCACCGCCCCCGCCCACGGGCTGTGCCTCGAGCGGGTCTACTACCCGGGGGAGCCGCGATGAACCTCCGTCGGGCGGGCCCGGTGCTGGCGCTGGCGCTGGCGTGCGCGCTCGCGCTGCCCGCGCTGCGCGGCGCGGCGGGGCGCGGCGAGGCGGGGGCGCAGGGCATCTCCTCCTCGCGCCGCAACGCGGTGGTCACCGCCGCCCAGCGGGTGAGCCCCTCGGTGGTCTCGATCAGCGTGGTCGGCACGCGGGTGGTGCGCGCCGACCCGTTCCAGGGCATGTTCCGCGACGAGTTCTTCGACCGCTTCTTCCCGCCCACCGAGTTCCGCGAGCGGGTCTCGGGGCTTGGCTCCGGCGTGATCGTGGACCGCACCGGGCTGGTGCTCAGCAACGAGCACGTGGTGCGGAACGCCGACGAGATCGCGGTCACGCTGCCGGACGGCCGCCAGTTCCCCGCCACCCTGCTCGGGGCCTCGGCGGTCTACGACCTCTCGGTGCTGCGCATCCGGGGCGAGCGGCTGCCGGTGGCGCCGCTCGGGAACAGCGACGACCTGCTGGTCGGCGAGTGGGCGATCGCGATCGGCAACCCGTTCGGCTACCTGCTGAACGACCCGCAGCCGTCGGTGAGCGTCGGCGTCATCAGCGCCACCCACCGCGACGTCAAGTCCTCGGCGACCGAGACCGGGGTCTACAAGGACATGATCCAGACCGACGCCGCGATCAACCCGGGGAACAGCGGCGGGCCGCTGGTGAACGGCGACGGCGAGGTGATCGGCATCAACACGTTCATCTTCACCCAGGGCGGCGGCTCGATCGGGCTCGGGTTCGCGATCCCGATCAACCTCGCGCGCCGGGTGATGGACGAGGTGGTGCGCTACGGGCGGGTGCGCACCGCCTGGCCGGGGATGTCGCTCCAGCCCCTGACCCCGGCGCTCGCGCGCCGGCTCGGGTTCGCCGACGCGAACGGCTGGGTGGTCTCGGACGTGGTCGCCGGCGGGCCGGCCGCGCGGGCCGGGGTGCGGGTCGGGGACCGCATCCGCAAGGTGAACGGGCGGGTCATCCAGACGCTCGACGACGTCCAGCGCAGCATCTACGGCGCGCGGGTCGGGGACCGGATCACGCTGGTGGTCGAGCGGGACGGTCGCACGCTCACGCACTCCTTCCTGCTGCCCGAGGCGCCGCGGGGGGACGGATGATCCCCCGCTACGCGCGCCCCGCGATGGCGCGCATCTGGAGCGACGCTCGGCGGCTCGAGCACTGGCTGGCGGTGGAGCTGGCGGTCACCGCGGCGCGCGAGCGGCGCGGCGAGGCGCCGGCCGGCGTGTCCGGGCGCCTGCGGGCGCGTGCGCGCATCGACGAGGGACGGATGGCCGCCATCGAGGCCGAGGTCGGTCACGACGTCATCGCCTTCCTGTCGATGCTGGCGGAGTCGGTGGGGGACGACGCGCGGCACGTCCACGTCGGGCTCACCTCCTCCGACGTCGTCGACAGCGCGCTCGCGCTGCAGCTGGTCGAGGCCGGGCGCGCGCTGCGGGCGGGGCTCGACGGACTGCGCGACGCGGCCTGGTCCTTGGCGGAGCGCCATCGCCGCACGCCGATGGTGGGGCGCACCCACGGGATCCATGCCGAGCCGATCACCTTCGGCCTCAAGTGCCTGGTGTGGAGCGAGGAGCTGGCGCGCGGCGACGCGCGCCTCGGGCGCGCGCTCGCCGACGGCGCGGTCGGGAAGTGCTCGGGCGCGGTGGGCACGCTCGCCCACCTCGACCCCGCGGTCGAGCGCGAGGCGCTCGCCGCACTCGGGCTGGTCCCGGAGCCGGTCGCCAGCCAGGTGGTCCAGCGCGACCGCCACGCCGCCCTGCTCGCGGCGCTGGCGGTGCTGGGCGGCACGCTCGAGCGCATCGCGGTCGAGATCCGGCACCTGCAGCGGAGCGAGGTGCGCGAGGTCGAGGAGCCGTACGTGGCGCGACAGAAGGGCTCCTCGGCGATGCCCCACTAGCGCAACCCGGTCCGCTGCGAGCGGGTGAGCGGCCTCGCCCGGCTGCTGCGCGGCTACGCCGCGGTGGGGCTCGAGAACCAGCCGCTGTGGCACGAGCGCGACATCAGCCACTCGTCGGCCGAGCGGGTGGCGCTGCCCGACGCCTTCCTGGTCGCGGACTTCATGGTCGCCGAGCTGACCGCCGTGCTCGCGGGGCTGGTCGTCCATCCCGCGCGCATGCTGGCGAACCTGAACGCGGGCGGCGGGCTGGTGTTCTCGCAGCGCGTGCTGCTGGCGCTGACCGGCGCCGGGGTGGCCCGCGACGAGGCCTACCGCACGGTCCAGTCCCACGCGCTGGCGGCGCTCGACGGCGACGGCTCCTTCCGCGCCCGTCTCGAGTCCGACCCGGCGGTGACCGCGGCGCTCGCGCCGGCGGCGCTGGCGGCCTGCTTCGAGCTCGAGCCCGCGCTGCGGCAGGTGGACGCGCTGTTCGAGCGGGCGACGCCGCCGGCCGGGACGCCGGCCGCGGAGGGGGCGCGATGACCACCGGCACCGGCAGCCCGCCCGCGTACACCGCCGAGGAGGCGCGCGACCCGGAGGCGGTCGCGCGACGCCTCGCCGCGGGCGGGGTCACGCTCGAGCCCGAGGAGGTCACGCTCCTGCCCGAGCTGCTGGGCCGGCCGCCGCTGCGGGCCGAGGCGGTGCTGTTCTCGATCCTGTGGAGCGAGCACTGCTCGTACAAGTCCACCCGCCACCTGCTCCGGCGTCTGCCCACGCGCGCGCCGCAGGTGATCCTCGGCCCCGGCGAGGACGCGGGCGTGGTGGCGCTGCCCGCCCCGTGCGAGGACCTGGCGCTGGTGCTGGCCCACGAGAGCCACAACCATCCCAGCCAGGTGCTGCCGGTCGAGGGCGCGGCCACCGGGGTCGGCGGCATCGTGCGGGACGTCGTGTGCATGGGCGCCGAGGTGGTCGGGGTGCTGGACGCGCTGCGCTTCGGCGACCCGCGCGGGGGCGGCGTCGCGGTGCGCGACATCGTGCGCGGCGTGGTGCGCGGCATCGCCGACTACGGCAACCCGCTCGGGGTCCCGAACCTGGGCGGCGACGCGTGGTTCGACGCCGGCTTCGACCGCAACTGCCTGGTCAACGTGATGGCCCTCGGGATCGCCCCGCGCGACGGCATCCTGCGCAGCCGCGTCCCGGACGGGCCGCCGCCGGACGGGGGCGCGTGGGTGTTCGTGCTGGTCGGCAAACCCACCGACGAGAGCGGCTTCGGCGGCGCCTCGTTCGCCTCCGGCGAGCTGGGCGGGGACCAGCGCGGGGCGGTCCAGCTGCCGGACCCGTTCCTGAAGCGCGTCCTCAACGTGGCGAACGCCGAGCTGTTCCGGCGCGTGCGCGAGCGCGGGATCCCGGCCGGATTCAAGGACCTGGGGGCCGGCGGGGTGGCGTGTGCCACCTCGGAGCTGGCCGCGGCGGGCGGGCGCGGGGCCGAGATCCGGCTCGACGACCTCCACCGGGTGGCGCGTCCGCTGCCGCCCGAGGTGCTGCTGTGCGCGGAGACCCAGGAGCGCTACTGCTGGGTGGTCCCGGAGTCGTTCGCCGCCGAGGTGTGCGACCTCTACAACCGGGAGTTCGCGCTCGGCGAGGTGTGCCCGGGCGCGGGCGCGCGCGTCATCGGCCGCGCCGACGAGACCGGCCGCTACCGCGTCC
>CAZKQE010000265.1:0-4233 GCA_964554725.1 uncultured bacterium | reverse complement strand
TCGATGCCGGCCGCGCGCGCGACGGGCGGCGGGCCGGCCAGCGCGACGAGGGCGAGGACGAGGGCGAGGCGTGAGCGGGTCATGGTGCACCTCCGGGGTCCGGTGCGACCGTAGGGTGTGGCGGGCGGCGGGACAAGCGGCGGGGGGTCCGCGGCGCGCGCCTGCCGCTGACAGCGCCGGGCGGCTGCGCTATGCTGCCGCCGCCGTGACCCCCACCCTCCGCCTCGAGTACCGCACCGAGCTCGCCGCGCCGCCCGCGCGCGTCTTCGCCGCCCTCACCGAGGGCGCGGAGCTGCTGCGCTGGTTCTGCGACCGCGCCGCGAGCGCGCCCATCCCGGGCGGCCGGCTCACCCTGTCCTGGGACGGCCCCGACGCCTCCGAGCGCCCGTTCGAGGGCCACTGGGTGGTGCTCCGCAAGCCCGGCTCGTGCGCCTACGAGGGCGGTCACGCCGGCTACCCGGACGGCTACGCCGGCCGGGTCGGCTTCGAGCTTGCCCCGGTCGCCGGCGGCACGGTGCTGATCACCCGCCACCTGCTGCCGGCGCGCCCCGACTACGAACCCATCGCCGAGCGCTACCGCGCGGCGTGGCCGCGGGCGCTGGCCCGCCTCGCCGCCTACCTCGAGCAGGCGCCGGCGGCCCTCTCGGCATGAGCGCGCCCGCTGCCGCGACGCGCACCCTCCGCTTCGGGCACAGCCCCGACGCCGACGACGCCTACATGTTCTACGGCTTCCACACCGGCCGCGCGACCATCGCCGGCTGCCGGGTGGAGCACGTGCTCGAGGACATCCAGAGCCTCAACCGCCGCGCGCTCGAGCGCGCCGACCTCGAGATCACCGCCGTCTCCGCGCACGCCTACGCGCATCTCGCCGACCGCTACGCCGTGCTGGCCTGCGGCGCCTCGATGGGGATGGGATACGGCCCGGTGGTGGTCGCGCGCGAGGCGCGCCCGCTCGACTCGCTGCGCGGGCGGCGGGTCGCGATCCCGGGACCGCTCACCACCGCCGCGCTCCTGCTGCGGCTCGAGTGCCCGGAGTGCGTCCCGGTCGAGGTCATGTTCGACCGCATCCCGGCGACGGTGCTCGCGGGCGAGGTCGAGGCGGGCGTCATCATCCACGAGAGCCAGCTCACCTACGCCGCCGAGGGGCTGGTCAAGGTGCTCGACTTCGGCGAGCTGTGGCAGCGGCGCGACGGGCTGCCGGTGCCGCTCGGCCTCGACGTCGTGCGCCGCGACCTCGGCCCCGACCTGATGCGGGCGGTGAGCGTCGGCTTCCGCGCCAGCATCCAGGACGCGCTCGACCACGAGGAGGAGGCGATCGCTTACGCCCTCCGCTTCGGCCGTGGCCTCGATGTGGACCAGGGCAAGCGCTTCGTCCACATGTACGTGAACCCGCTCACGCTGGACATGGGCGAGGTCGGGCGCAAGGCGCTCGAGACCCTGTACCGGCGCGCCGCCGGGGCGGGGGCGATCGCCGCCGCCCCGACGCTCGAGGTGGTCTAGGCGGCATCCGGGAACGCCCGGAACGCGACGTTGCGCGGGCGGCTCCCCGCTCCCCCGGGGCCGGAGGCCCACGTTCCCGCCCGTCGCGCGCCCGCGACGCCCCGCCCGCGGGCGGTCTCGGACACCGCCCGGGCCGCCGCCGGACCGGGGCCCGCGAGGCATCTCGCAAATCACTGGCGCACAATGGGTAATCCGCGCCCCCGCGGCCAGACCCGCAAAAGAACTTGCAACCGGCGGCCGGTCGCGCCATCCTACTGCCCGTCTTGGGTCGCTGTGGATGTGCGAGATTGCCTTCGAATGCCACCAGAGACATCTGGTGGCCTTTCTGTTGCGGCCGCTTCCAGACCCGAGGCGCCGGTCACAGTGACCGGACGCAGCCGCCGCGTTCCGGCGGCATGGTCAAAGGGCCCCCGGGCCCTTGCAGCAAAGGAGCAGTACGTGGCTAGTGGTACCGTGAAGTGGTTCAACGAGGCGAAGGGTTTCGGTTTCATCTCTCAGGAGGGCGGCGAGGACGTGTTCGTGCACTTCTCGGCCATCCAGGGGGAGGGCTTCAAGACCCTCGTCGAGGGCGAGCGCGTGGAGTTCGAAGTCACCCGTGGGCCGAAGGGCCTCCAGGCCTCGGGCGTGCGCAAGGCCTAAGGGAACCGCTTCATCCCAGCGAGGGCGGCGCGGCGACGCGCCGCCCTTTCGCTTTCCCCCCCGCGGCTCCCCGACCGGCAGGGGGGCGCCGCCGCCCGGGCCCCCGGGCGGATGTTGTGGAAACCGCGCGCGCCGCTTAGGCTGCGCGCGTGCGCCCGACATGGAAGTCCGCGGCCGACATCGCGATCCTGCTCGCCCTCGTGCTCGCGGGATTCGCCTGCTGGGCGCTCCACGCCCGCGCCTGGGGGCTCGGCACCCGCTCGCCGGTGCTCAACTACGACACCTCGCAGTACGCGCTGGCGGCGCGCGAGCTGGCCGAGCACGGGCGCCTCGCCACCACCTTCGCGCTCCCGATCGAGCTGGCGACCCACGCCGCGCCGCCGTGGCCGCTGGCGGTGGTGCAGCCGGGGCTGGTGGTCGTCGAGGCGGCGATCTTCCGCCTGGTGCCGAAGATCATCCGCATCGGCGACCTCTTCACCTTCTATCTCCAGGTGCCGCACCAGCGCGAGTGGCTGACGCTGCTGGTCCCGTTCTTCTGCTACCTCATGCTGGGCGTGTTCCTCGCGCTGGTCACCGCGCGGCTGCTGGCGGCCCACGCCCCGTCGGTCGGGCCCGCGCGCCAGCGCCTGGCGGCCTTCACGGTGGGACTCGCGTTCCTGCTCGACCCCGAGGCGCAGCACTTCGCGGTCGGCGGCTTCACCGAGCTGCCGTTCACCCTCGGCCTGGCCGGGGCCTGCGCGGCGCTCATCAGCGGGCGCGCGGCCCCCCGGCATCCCCTCCTCTTCGGCCTCCTGCTCGGCGTGACCGGGAGCTTCCGCGCCAGCGCCCTGTGGCTGGCCCCGGTGCTGGCGGTGGCCGCCGCGGCGCTGGCGCCGGGCCGCCGCCGGCGGGTGCTGGCGCTGGCGCTGCTCGGGTTCGCCCTGCCGCTCGCCCCGTGGTGGTTCTACAAGTGGCGCACGTTCGGCACGCCGGGCTGGGACCTCTCCTCGCTCATCCTGTGGGAGGGCGTGCAGGGCCGCACCTGGTTCTCGCTCTTCCATCTGCCCGAGCACCCGATGGTGCCGCAGGGCATGGAGGCGGTGGGCCTGCTCGCGACCAAGCTGGCGCGGCGGCTGCCCCAGCTCCTGCTCGCGGTCGCGACCGGACCGCGCGCGCTGTGGACCGGAGCGCTGGTCCTGTGGCTCGTCCTCTGCCGTCCGCCGCGGGCGCTCGCCGTGACCGGCTGGGCGATCCTCGCCGCGAACCTGCTGGCGCTGCTGGCGGCGGCGGCGACCATCCCGTGGCTGCGGTTCCTGTTCCCCACCCGCGTGCTGCTCGAAGCCGCCGGTATCCTCGCCACCTGGGGCCTCATCGCGCGCGCGCCGGCGACGCTCCTGGGACCGCGCGTGGCGGGGGCGCTGCGGGTCGCGGTCGCCGCGCTGGCGATCGCCTGGGGCGGACACCAGACGCTGCGCGGGATCGACGAGGCCGCCGCCACCTCGACCGCGCGCGGCGTGCCGAGCGTCCTCACGCTCCGCGACCTCGGGCACCGCCTGCGCGTGCAGGTGCCGGCGAACGAGGTGGTGATGAGCAACCTGGGGCCGATGCTCTCGTGGTACTCGGGCCGCCCGGTGCTCCACCTCGCCCAGACCCCCGCCGATCTCGCCGCGTGCCGGCGGCGGCTCGAGTTCCGCCACGTGCTGGTCGTGTTCCGCGAGGCCGAAGGCGTGTGGCCGGGCTGGCAGGAGATGTTCCTGCGTCCCGAGGAGGCCCCGCGGCACCCGGAGTGGAACGTGGTGCGCGAGCGGCACTGGGAGGCGCAGGACGGGTTCCGGATCGTGTGGTTGGAGCTGGGCCCGGCGCAGCCGACGCTGGCGGATGCGAGGCCGTAGCGTCCTGACCCGGACCTGCGCGACGATGGCGGGGCAGCGTTTCGGTTGACGCCGCGGGGCGCGGGATGTGCGGGCGGGTCGGGATCCATGACGGTGGTCCGATCCGCGGCGGACATCCGCCGGGTGTCCGCCATGTCCCGCTTCGCCCTGTCCCACCTCGGCGACCGCTCGCTGCTCGACGGTCTCGCCCGCCTCGTCGCCCGCGACCGCGCCACCACCGCCG
>CAZKQE010000264.1:0-4273 GCA_964554725.1 uncultured bacterium | reverse complement strand
TACTTCGCCGTCACGGTCCCCGACCACATGGGGCTCGACAAGTACTTCACCCACGAGGGGCTGGTGTTCCGCGTGAACCCCGACACCACCGCGCCGGTGTTCGACGAGGCGGCCACCCGCAAGGCGCTCTACGAGACCTTCCGCTACGGCGGCCTGTTCCGGGCCGACGGGTCGTGGGACGAGTCCGTCTACAAGGACGAGAACGCCGCGACGCTGTCGCGGAACTACGCCAGCGCGCACATGCAGCTCGCCCACCACTACCGGCGCACCGGCCAGCGGGCGCGGGCCCTCGCCGAGTGGGAGCGGGTCGAGCGCATGTTCCCCGGCAGCATCGACATCCTGCTGCCGCTCGGCAGCGCCTACATCGACGTCGGCGACACCGCCCGGGCGATCGGGGTGTTCACGCGGCTCGCCGCCCAGTATCCGCACGACGTCGAGGTGCGCTACTTCCACGGCGTGGCGCTCATGTTCCAGCAGCGGGTGGAGGAGGCGATGGGCGAGTTCCAGCGCGCCATGCAGATGGACCCGGACTACGCCCCCGCCTACCTGGCCGCCTACGGCGTGCTGTGGGAGGCCGGCCGGCGCGAGGAGGGGCTGCAGGTGCTCCAGCGCTGGGTGGACCGCCATCCCGAGGACGCGGACGCGCGCGCCCTGCTCGGCATGCGCCAGGCCGAGCTGGGGATCGCCCCGCCGCGCCCGCCGTCGCCCCCGCCCTCGATGCCGAACCTGCCCTAGGGGGGATCGCGAGTGGCCCCAGGTCCCGCACCCCACGCGCTGGTCACCGGGGCGGCCGGGTTCATCGGCTCGCACCTGGTCGAGCGGCTGCTCGCCGAGGGGGTCGCGGTCACCGGCGTCGACTGCTTCACCGACTACTACGACCCGGCGCTCAAGCGCGCCCACCTCGCCGCGGCGCTCGCCCACCCGCGCTTCCGGCTGCTCGAGCTCGACCTGGGCGTGGCCGACCTGGCGGCCCTGCCCGAGGTCACCGTGGTGTTCCACCAGGCCGCGCAGGCCGGCGTGCGCGCCTCGTGGGGGGCCGACTTCGCCGCCTACGTCCATCACAACGTGCTCGCCACCCAGCGGCTGCTCGAGCGCTACCGGGGGGCCAGGCTCGAGCGCTTCGTCTACGCCTCGTCCTCCTCGGTCTACGGCGAGGCCGAGCGCTACCCGACCGACGAGACGCTGCTGCCGCGCCCGTTCTCGCCCTACGGCGTCACCAAGCTGGCGGGCGAGCACCTGGCGCTGGTCTACGCCCGGAACTTCGCGGTCCCGGCGGTGGCGCTCCGCTACTTCACCGTCTATGGTCCCCGCCAGCGGCCCGACATGGCGTTCCACCGCTTCTGCCGGGCGATGCTGGCCGGCGAGCCGATCACCGTCTACGGCGACGGGAGGCAGTCGCGCGACTTCACGTTCATCGCCGACGCGATCGAGGCGAACCTCCGCGCGTGGCGCGGGGCGAAGGCGTCGGGCGTCTACAACGTGGGCGGCGGCTCGCAGGTCGAGGTGCTCGAGGCGATCGCGATCCTGGAGGACTCACTCGGCGTGAAGGCGACGGTCCGGTTCGAGCCCCGGTCCCCGGGGGACCCGCTGCGCACGCGCGCGGACGCGGGCCGCATCCGCGCGGACCTCGACTTCGTCCCCGCCACCGACATCCGGCGCGGGCTCGCCGCCGAGGCGGAATGGGCGCGCGGCCTCTACGCGAGGAAGGGATGACGCGCGGGCGCGGCGCGGCACGGCGGGCGGCCGGTCCCGCGGGGGAGGGCCGATGAGCGCCACGCCGCGGCTCTCGGTGGTGGTGCCGGCCTACAACGAGGCCGAGAGCCTGCCCGAGCTCCACCGCGAGCTGGTGGCGGCGCTCGACGCGCTCGGCCACCCGTGGGAGATCCTCTACGTGGACGACGGCTCGCGCGACGGCTCCGACGAGGTGATGGCCCGGCTCGCCGCGGCCGACCCGCGGGTGCGCGGGGCGGCGCTGCGCCGCAACTTCGGCAAGTCGGCCGCACTCGCGACCGGGTTCCGCCTCGCCCGCGGCGAGTGGATCGCCACGCTGGACGCCGACCTGCAGGACGACCCGGCCGAGCTGCCGCGCCTGCTCGCGGCGCTCGAGCAGGGCCACGACCTGGTCTCGGGCTGGAAGCAGGCCCGCAAGGACCCCCTCAGCAAGACCCTCCCTTCGCGGCTCTTCAACGCCGTAACCTCCATGGTGGCAGGGGTTCGGCTGCACGACTTCAACTGCGGGTTCAAGCTCTACCGGCGCGAGGTCGTGGAGGCCATCGAGGTCTACGGCGAGCTCCACCGCTTCATCCCGGCGCTCGGCCACTGGGCCGGCTTCCGCGTCACCGAGATCCCGGTGAACCACCGCGCCCGCCGGCACGGGCGCAGCAAGTACGGGTGGGAGCGCTTCATCAACGGCTTCCTCGACCTGCTGGTGGCGGCGTTCATCTCGACCTCGGCGCTCAAGCCCCTCCACGTGTTCGGCCGCATCGGGGCGCTGTTCTTCGCCGTCGGGGCGCTCATCGGCGTGTGGTTCGTGGTCCAGTGGGCGGGCGGGGAGCCGATGCGGGTGCGGCCGCTCATGCTGTTCGGCGTCGGCATGGTGCTGCTCGGCATCCAGTTCGTGCTGATGGGCCTGCTGGGCGAGATGATCGCCCACCAGGGCGCGCGCGCCGAGTACCCGGTGCGGCGCCGCTTCAACGCGGACGCCTGAGCGTGAGGGCGTTCGTGCTCGCGGGCGGCATGGGGACGCGGCTGCAGGGGCGCTTCGGCGACCTCCCGAAGCCGCTGGCCCCGGTGGGCGGACGGCCCCTGCTCGAACGCCAGCTCGAGTGGCTCGCCGGCCACGGCGTGCGCGACGTCGTGCTGTGCACCGGGCACGGCGCCGAGCGCGTGCGCGAGACGCTGGGCGACGGGGCGCGGCTCGGCGCCCGCCTCCGCTACTCGCCCGAGCCCGAGCCGCTCGGCACCGCCGGGGCGCTGCGGCACGCGCGCGCCCACCTCGCCGGCGCCGCGCTGGTGCTGAACGGCGACACGCTCGCCCCCTGCGACCCGTGGGCGCTCGAGCGCGCGCGCTGGGAGTCGGGGGCGCTCGGCGCGGTGGCGCTCTACCGGGTGGAGGACGCCGCCAGCCGCGGCCGGGTGGAGTGCCGCGCCGACGGGAGGGTGGAGCGCTTCGTCGAGAAGGACGCCACCCACGCGGGTCCGGCCTGGGTGAACGGCGGGGTCTACGCGTTCGCGCCCGCGGTGTGGGACCGGATCCCCGCCGCCGGCGCCCCCTCGCTCGAGCGCGAGGTGCTGCCCGGTCTCGCCGCCGAGGGGCGGCTCGCGGGATACGCGGCCGACGGGCAGTTCTGGGACATCGGCACGCCCGAGGACTGGGAACGGGCGGACCGGAGGTTCGCGTCGTGAAGCCGCGCCTCTACTACCGCGCGCGGGCGCCGCTGCGCATCTCGCTGTGCGGCGGGGGCACCGACGTCTCGCCCTATCCCGAGGAGCACGGCGGCATGGTGCTGTCGGCGACCCTGAACCAGTACGCCTACGTGTCGCTGCGGCCGCGGCGCGACTCGCGGCTCACCCTCGCCAGCCTCGACTACGACATGGTCGCCAAGTACGACCACCCGCGCCGGGTGCGCGTCGACGGCCAGCTCGACCTCATCAAGGCCGCGGTCCAGGCGCTCAAGGTGCGGGGCGGCGCCGACGTGTGGACCCACTCCGACGCCCCGCCCGGGTCGGGGCTCGGCTCCTCCTCGACCATGGTGGTGGCGCTCATCGGCTGCATCAGCGCCTGGCAGGGCCGCCCGCTCTCGCCGCTCGAGGTCGCGGAGCTGGCGTTCCGCATCGAGCGCGTGGACCTGGGGATGGCGGGCGGCCGCCAGGACCAGTACGCGGCGGCGTTCGGCGGCATCAACTTCATCGAGTTCCATCGGGACGCCACGGTGGTGAACCCGCTGCGCATCCGGCCCGACGTGCTGAACGAGCTCCAGTACCGTCTGCTGCTCTGCTACATGGGGCAGACGCGGCAGTCGGCCCACATCATCGAGCGCCAGACCGAGTCCTACCGCGAGGGCGGCGCCGAGGTGGTCGAGGCGCTCCAGCGGCTCAAGGAGGAGACGCTCGAGATGAAGAAGGCGCTGCTGCTCGGCGACGTGGACGCGATCGGCGAGCTGCTCCACCAGGCCTGGGAGCACAAGAAGCGGCTCGACGAGGGCATCTCGAACAGCAAGGTGGACCGGCTCTACCGGCTCGCGCGCCAGGCGCGGGCGCTGGGCGGCAAGAT
>CAZKQE010000263.1:0-4284 GCA_964554725.1 uncultured bacterium | reverse complement strand
CGCGAACCCGCCGCTGCCGGAATGGATCGGCGAGCCGTCCCGATAGATCGTGAAGGTGCCGGGCGGAGACCAGTCGAACACGTAGTTGTGGAACTGCGTGTTGTCGTAGGTGCCGGGGATCAGCACGGTGCTCGACTGGAGCTTGAAGATCCGCGTCGGCGTGAGGCCGAACCCGTACTGGACGCTGCCGTGCGCGAAGATGAAGTAGAAGCCGCCCTCCCCCGAGGGGGCGTTCGTCGAGCCCTCGGCCTGCAGGCAGCGGGCCCGCACGATGATCTGCTTGCTCTCGGTGGTCGTGATGCCGCCGGCGACCTGGTACAGGATGCTGCCGCCGCTCACGCCGTTCGAGAGGCCGATCGAGTTCTGGGTCAGCACGCCGCCGCCGACCGAGAACACGTTGCTCTCGAGCACCCCCGCGTGCGACCCGGAGGGGACGTAGCTCCAGCCCTGGGCGGACGGCAGGGTGCCGAAGGAGAGCTGGAGGTCGAGCGGCGCGGCGGCCGCGCCGAAGGGCACGAGGAGCAGCGGCAGGGCCCGGACGGCGGCGAGGCGAAGCGGGTTGCGACGGGCACGTTCCATGACGGCGGTCTCCGGCGGTACGGGCGATCGGGAAACGCACGGGCGGATGGGCCGGGCTCCGGACGACCGGTGCGGCCACCCGCGTCCTCCCGATGATATCCGAGCCGCCGTCCGACTTCACGGCCGTTGACGTCCGGTCGGCCTCCCGCGCGGCCGCCTGTCGGTCCGCGGTCGCGCTGGAGTAAACTCGGCGGGCACGCCCGCCGCGCCGCGCGCGGTCCGCCGGACCCCGTCCGCCTGGCCGCGGGGGCCGGTCCGTTCCCACGTGGAGGAGGAGCCGGATGGCCGAGACCCGGGACCCGATGGTGGTCCGACCCGTGACGCTGGAGGGGGAGCACGTCCGCCTCGAGCCGCTGACCCTGGCCCATCACGCGGCGCTGTGGGAGGTCGCGCAGGACCACGAGCTGTGGCGCTGGACCGCCACCGACATCCGGACCCCGGACGACCTGCGCCGCTACATGGAGGTGGCCCTCGCCGAGCAGGCCGCCGGGCGCGCGCTGCCGTTCGCGACCGTGGCGAAGGCCGCCGGCCGTCCGGTCGGGAGCACCCGCTTCGGCAACATCGAGCCGCTCAACCGCCGCGCCGAGATCGGCTGGACGTGGCTCGGCGCCGCCTGGCAGCGGACCGCCGTGAACACCGAGGCCAAGCTGCTGATGCTGACCCACGCGTTCGACACCTGGGGGTGCATCCGGGTCGAGCTCAAGACCGACGCGCTGAACCAGGCGTCGCGCGCGGCGATCGCGCGGCTCGGTGCGATGGAGGAGGGGACGCTGCGCCGGCACATCGTCACCCAGACCGGGCGGGTGCGCGACACCGTCTACTACAGCATCCTCGACGAGGAGTGGCCCTCGCTGAAGGCGCGGCTGGAGTCCCGCCTGAACCGGTCGGCGGACCGGCCGTCGCGCGCGTAGACCGGCGGTCAGTCCAGCAGCTCGACCGCCACGCCGCGCGGAAGCGTCGGCGCGAACGCCCGCACCGCCGCGCGCACGCGGCCGATCGAGGCCGGACCGGTGGCCAGGACGGTCACCGTCGCATCGCCGGCGACGACGTTGTCGCGGATCGTCCAGCGGGCGAGGGTGCGCCAGGTGGCGGGCAGGCGCGTCGCCTCGCGGAACCAGCCGTCGTGGACCAGCGCGACCTCGACGCCGCGCGCCGCGCACCAGCGCTCGATGAAGGCGGTGTCGTAGCGCCGCTCGAGCCGCGCCCGGGCCACCGGGGTGGTCGCGAGTCCGAACAGGTCCTCGATGCGTCCGCCGCCGAAGTAGCCGACCGCGCCCAGGTCGTTCACGGCGACCTCGCGGTCCCGGAAGTAGGCCCGCACGAACCGGCCCATCTGATACTGCTGTTCGTAGACGTTGCGGATCGCCAGCGGCGCCTGCCGCATCGAGCGCGCGGTGCGCGTCGCCAGCGGGATGACGAGGACCAGCGCCAGCGCCGCCAGGGCCGCCCGCGCCGCGGCGGGGGCCCGGCGCCACGCGGGGGCTCCCTGCCGCGCCTCGAGCGCCAGCGTGGCGGCGACGGCGGAGAGGCCGAGCGCCATGAGATAGGCCTCGTAGCGGAAGAACCAGCCGAGGCCCGCGAACTGGACGTGGAGCAGCGCGGCGGGCAGGAACGCCGCCAGCAGCCGCCGCGGCGCCGCCGCCCGTCCGTCCGCCCGCCCGCCGATCGCGAGCAGCGCGGCCGCGGCGACCAGCAGGGCGGTGAGGTGGGAGTTCCGGCGCCACAGCAGCTCGTACGGGATGCGGCTCACCAGTCGTCCCCAGCCCTCGAGGGTGGCGAGGTCGGCGAGCCCCGACTTGACCAGCACCGAGTTCGGGAGCCACAGGCCCCCCCGGGGGAGGGCGAACGACATGTAGCCGGCGAGCGCCAGCGCGGCGCCGAGCGCGAGCGCCCCGGCGACGCGGGGGCGCCGGCCGGCCAGCGCGCCTGCGGCCAGCGCGCCGATCAGGAACCCGCTCTCGAACCGGGTGAGGACGGCGAGGAACGAGAGCGCCGCGACGGCGACCCCGCCGCCGGCCGGTCCCGGCGCGGGATCCGCCAGGCGGACGGCCACCCGCCATCCGAGCAGCAGCGCCAGCAGCACGTGGAGCGTCGTCTCCATGCCGGTGAGCGCCACGGCCGGGAGCGGGATCGCGAGCCCGATCCCCAGCACGGCCGCCGCCCGGGCCGGCCCGCCGGGGATCGCGGGCCGCAGCAGGCGATCGAGCGCGAGCGCGACCCCGACGATCAGCACCAGGTTCATCGCCAGCAGGGCGGCCTCGCCCACGCCGAACAGGCGGTAGACCGCGGCGAGCATCAGGGTCCACAGCGGCGAGGACGACGCCGGCTCGAAGCGGCCGGGCGTGACGCTCCACTCGCCGTGGAGCGCCAGGTTGCGGGCGATCGCCATGTGGATGTACGGGTCGTCGAGGGTGTAGACGAGCCGTCCCCCGGTGGCGCCGAGGGCGCGCGACAGCAGCGCGAGCGTGACCAGCACCAGGATCGCCGACGCGGCGACCGCCGGCCACGGGACGCGGCTCCATGTGCGGGACGAGACGGCCAAGGCTCCCTCCGGCCGATGCGGTGCCCGGCACGCGGGGGCGGCGGGCGGCCGCAGTATCGCATGACCGGAGGGCGGACGCGCGTGTAAAGTCGGCGGGCCGCGTCGCGTGCGCGGCGCGCCGCCGACCGGAGGGTCCGCCCGTGACCGTGATCGACGTCCACAACCACTACTATCCTCCCGAGTACCTCGACGCGATCGCCCGCGGACCCTCGAACGTCGCGCTCCACGTGGACGACGAGGGCCATCCGTGTCTCGGCTACCCCGGCGACACGAACGTCGTGGTGCGCGGCCACCGCGACATCGCCTGGCGCGAGGAGGTGCTGGCGCGGCACGGGGTCGACCGGCAGGTGCTCACGTTCACCACGCCGGGGGTCCACGTCGAGTCGCCGGCGCGGGCGGTGGCGCTCGCGCGGCAGGTGAACGACGCGCTCGCCGCCGCGGTCGCCCGGCCCTCGCGGCGCTTCTCGGCCCTCGCCACGCTGCCGCTCAACGATCCCGCCGCGTCGGTGGCCGAGCTGGAACGGGCGATGCGCGAGCTGGGCCTGCCGGGGGCGATGCTGTTCAGCAACGTCCAGGGGGTGTCGCTGAGCGACGACCGCTACCGCCCGCTGCTCGAGACCGCGGACGAGCTGGGGGCGATCCTCCACATCCATCCGACCTCCCCGGTCGGCGTCGAGGCGATGACGGACTACTGGCTGATGCCCCTGCTCGGCTTCCCGTTCGACACCACCCTCGCCGCCGCCAAGCTGGCGTTCAGCGGCGCGCTCGCGCGCACCCCGCGCGTGCGCTGGGTGCTGTCCCACCTCGGGGGGACGGTGCCCTATCTCGCCGAGCGGCTGGACCGCGGGTTCCACGCGTTCGCCGAGTGCCGGGCGCACATCGACCGGCCGCCGAGCGAGTACCTGCGGCGCTGCCACTTCGACACCGTGAACTTCGACCCCGACGCGCTGGCGCTGGCGGTGGGCTTCGCCGGCGCCGACCGCGTGCTGGCGGGCAGCGACTACCCGCACCAGATCGGGAGCCTCGAGCGGATGCGGGAGTCGATCGCGGCGCTGCCGCTGGCGCCGGAGGCGCACGAGGCCATCCTCGGCGGGAACGCGGCGCGGCTGCTGGGGCTGGGCGGCCGGCCCGCGGGCCGCGCGGGCTCGGCGGCCGGGCCCGGG
>CAZKQE010000262.1:0-4334 GCA_964554725.1 uncultured bacterium | reverse complement strand
GCCGGGGCGGCGGAGTCTCGGGACGCGGGCGCGACCTCGGCTTGGACAAGCGACCTCCGGGATCCCGCGGGCGCGCGGATGCCTCAGGCCCGTCGGCGCGCGCAGCCTAGCACCCGCGCCGGGCGCCGACCACGCACGCCGGGCCGGAGCGGGGCCGCGCCGTTGTCGCCGCGCGCGGACTTCCACTATAGTCCGCGGTCCGTCGCGGTCGGGCCTCCCGCCCGGCGCCGCGGCGCCGTCCGACGCCTCCTTCGACCCCCGCGGGGACCCGACGATGCCCGAGATCCTCGACGTCCTGCTCCTGCTCGCGCTGCCGGCCTCGGGCAAGTCCGAGGTCCGCCGCTACCTCGCCAGCCTGACCCCCGAGCAGTGCCGCCGGGACTTCCACATGGGACCCACGGTCCAGCTCGACGACTACCCCTACGTCCACCTGATGCGGCGGGTCAGCCTGGAGCTGCACCGGGCGGGCGCCGACGGCGTGTTCTTCGACTCGGACGACCTGCCGATGAAGGAGCCGCTCGACTGGGGGACGCTCATCGAGCTGCTCAACGAGGACTTCGAGGACCTCGAGCGCGCGCACCGGCCCGCGCCGGCCTCGGCGGCCGAGTGGCTGCTCGACCGGTTCGACGTCGCCCGGCAGAAGGTGGGCGCGCGCCCCGCGTTCGGCGCGCTGCCGGCGGCCGTGCGCCGCGCGCTGGCGGACGCCATCGAGCCGGACGCGGCCCAGCTCCTGCGCGACAAGAACGCCGGCGTGCCGGACGACCTCGCGGGCCGCACGGTGGTCATCGAGGCGGCGCGCGGCGGCCCCGACGGCGCCTCCCTGCCGCTGCCCGAACCGCTCGGCTACGCCTACTCGCTGCGGCGGTTCAGCGATGCGATCCTGTCGCGGGCCTCGATCCTCTACGTCTGGGTGACGCCCGAGGAGTCGCGGCGCAAGAACCACGAGCGCACCGACCCCAACGACCCGGGCTCCATCCTCCACCACGGCGTGCCGATGGCGGTGATGCTGGGCGACTACGGCTGCGACGACATGGCCTGGCTGATCGAGCACTCGGACCGCCCCGACACCGTGCGGATCGAGGCGCGCGGGAATCGCTACCACCTGCCGGTGGCCCGCTTCGACAACCGCGTGGACAAGACCACCTTCGTGCGGGCCGAGCGGTCCGCCTGGGCGCCGGCCCAGGTCGCGGCACTCCACGACGGGCTGGGTGCGGCCTTCCGGCGTCTCGCCCAGGCGGGCGCCACGCGGGTCGCCTGACCCCGCGGGCGGTCCGCCCGCCCCCGCGGCCCCGCCCCCGCCCCCGGACGCGCGCGCCCGGCCGGCCTTCAGCGCCCTCCGGCGGCGGCCGATACCTTTCGCGACCATGATCTACGAACAGTTGCTCCACATCCTCGCGGACGACTCGCGCGCGCGCCTGGGGTCGATCCAGGACGCCACCGAGGAGCTGCTCGCGGCCGCCGCCGGATCCCCGCTGCGGGAGAAGCTGGCGCGTGTGCATCACGAGGTGTGGGCGCTGAGCACGCTGATCCACGACCTCTCGAACTTCTACGCGCACTCGGCCGGCCGCCTCGGCGACCAGGAGACCGACTTCGACCTGCGGGTGACCCTCGAGGGGGTGCGCTCGCGCTTCTCGCGCAGTCGCCCGCAGTCGGACTGGATCGCCCTGACCAAGATCCGGCACGACGTCCCCACCCTGCTGCGCGGGCAGCCGGCCCGGCTGCAGGACATCCTGCTCGGCGCGACGGCGGGGATCCTCTCCGCCCGCTCCCCCGGCAGCCTGCGGATCGACGTCACCAAGGCGTGGGAGCGCGACCAGCGCGTCGAGCTGGTGTTCCGCTGCACGCTCTGCCCGCAGGAATCACCCACCGCCGCGGAGGTGGCGGCGTTCCGCGAGGCGCTGGCGCCGGCCCCCACCGACGGTCCGCTGCCGCGCGAGCACCTGCGCACCGAGCTGGCCCGGCGCCTCGCCGCCGTCAGCGAGGGCTCCCTCACCGCGCTCGCGGACGACGGCGCGACGATGGCCTTCGAGCTGCGGCTCCCGTTCTCCACCCGGTCGATGGCGACCTCGTCCGCAGCCTCCGGCCCGCTGCCGTCCCTGCGCGGGCACCGCGTGCTGGTCGTGGACTCCGACGCCGCCCGGCGCGCGGACACCGGGGCCCTCACCCGGCTGTGGGGCCTGCTCACCGAGGGCGCGGCGAACGGCCGCGACGCGATGCACGCCCTGCGCCTCGCGGCCGAGCAGGGCCGGCCGTTCGACCTCGCGCTGATCGACGCCGAGCTCGCGGACATGGCGGGGATGATGCTCGGGCGCCTCGCCCGGCTCGAACCGCCGCTCGCGGCGACCGGGCTGGTGCTGCAGTTCCGCGTCGGACTGCGCGGGGACGGCGCCCGCGCCGGGGAGGTCGGATTCGACGCCTACCTGCCGCGCGCGCTGCCGGCGGCCGAGCTGCGCGACGCGCTGGCGGTGCTCGTGCAGCGGCGCGGGAGTGACCGCTCCGACCATCCGCTCCTCACCCGTCACTCGCTGGCCGACCTGCAGCTCGAGGGCGTGCGCATCCTCCTCGTCGGCAGCGATCCGCTCGGGACGCTGGTGCTCGACGAACTGCTGGGACGCAAGGGCTTCCGCGTCGAGCGGGTCGCCGACCTCGACGAGGCGGCCGCGCGCTGCGAGCATCACGCGTTCGAGCTGATCGTGCTCGACCTGGGCGTGCCGACCGCCAACGGACTGGCGCTCGCGGCGGCCTTCCAGGCGCTGGTCGAGGAGCGGAGTCCGACGCCGATCGCGGTGCTCTACGAGGCGAGCGGACGGGGCGAGGACCGCGACCTGGCCGGGTTCATCCCCGACGCCGCGTTCCCCAAGCCGGTGGACCTCGAGCACCTGTGCGAGTACTGCGAGGGTCTCCTGTTCCCGCACCTGGCGATGGAGCGCGCCCAGCGGCTCGCCGCGCCGCGCACGGCGGACGGGGCGGCCCCCGCGTCGGACGGCGCGACCCCCGCGTTCGAGCCCCTGTGGCTCGACGCGGCCACGATGGGGATCGGCAGCCTGAAGCGATCGGTGATCGACTCCTATCTCACGGAGATGCCCGGCCGGGTGGACGCGCTCGGCGCCGCGATCGCCTCCGGGGACCCGGTGGCGGCCGAACGCGAGGTGCTGGGCGCCCGCGCGATGGCGCTCATGATCGGCGCGGTCTCGACCGCACGCTGTCTGGTGGCGCTGGCCGAGCACCTGCACGAGCGCCGCATCCCCGAAGCACAGGCGATGATGGCGCGGGTGCGCGCCGAGGCCGAGCGGGGACTCGGCGAGCTGCGCGAGGTGCGGGCCCGCATCGGCGACGCGGAGGACCGGGCCGCCTGATCGCGGCCCCGCGCGCGGCGCGCCGCAGCCGGCGCGCGGCGTTCAGGGCGCGTGGCCCTGCCGTCCCGGCCGGCCCCACAGCTGCGTGAGCCGACGGTCGCGGCCGCATCCGGTCCGGTAGCTCTGGTAGCGCTGCGGGTCCTTGCGGTAGAATTACTGGTTGTAGTCCTCGGCTGGCCAGAACCGCGTCGCCGCCACGATCGAGGTGACGACCGGCCCGCGGAAGCGCTGCGGGGTGGTCTCCAGCCGCCGCTTCGAGGCCTCGGCCAGCCGCCGCTGCGTGGAGTCGTGGTAGAAGATGCCCGAGCGGTACTGCGACCCGCGGTCGCAGAACTGGCCGTCGGCCTGGGTCGGGTCGATGTTGTGCCAGAAGACGTCGAGCAGCTCGGCGTAGCCGATGCGCGACGGGTCGTAGGTGACCTGCACCGCCTCGGCGTGCCCGGTGCCGCCGGCCGAGACCTCGTGGTAGGTCGGGTCCTGCTTCGCGCCGTCGGTGTAGCCCGACACGACCGACACCACGCCGGGCAGGCCCTCGAACGCGGTCTCGGCGCACCAGAAGCAGCCGCCCGCGAAGGTGGCCAGCGCCAGCCCCGGCGGGGCCGCGGTGGCGGCGGGCGCCGGGGCCGGCGCCGACCGGGCGGACTTCGCGGCCGGGGCCGGCGCCGAGCAGGTCGCCGTCGCCAGCGTGAGCGAAGCCATCACCGCGACGATCGTCCCACCCCCCCGTGTCCACCGCATGGCGCCCACCTCCCGGTCCGTGTCCCGGCGGCCTGGGGCCGCCCCCCGTGCGTTCACCCGCAGTCTACTCCCGGCGGGACCGCGTGTGACCGGTGCCGCGCACCGCCGGCTCAGCGCCCGTCGGTCGCGCGCCGGAACACCAGCGAGGCCCAGGTGCTCTCCCAGTCGGCGGCGGCGCGGTCGCGCGCGGTCACCATGTGCACGGCGCCCAGCAGCCACTCCCCCGCGGCCGCCACCGGC
>CAZKQE010000261.1:0-4335 GCA_964554725.1 uncultured bacterium | reverse complement strand
GAAAGGCCGTGATGCCCTCGCGGGTGCCGGTGACCTTGAAGTCCATGTCGCCGAGATGGTCCTCGACGCCCAGGATGTCGGTCAGCACCTCGACCGAGTCCCCTTCCTTGATGAGCCCCATCGCGATCCCGGCCACCGGCGACTTGATCGGCACGCCGGCGTCCATGAGCGCCATCGCGCCCGCGCACACCGTCGCCATGGACGACGAGCCGTTGGACTCGAGGATGTCGCTCACCAGGCGGATCGTGTAGGGGAAGTGCTGGTCCGACGGGATCACCGGCTCGATCGCCCGCTCGGCGAGCGCGCCGTGGCCGATCTCGCGCCGGCCCGGCCCGCGGATGGGCCGCACCTCGCCGACGCTGAAGGGCGGGAAGTTGTAGTGGAGCATGTACGACTTCCACGACTGCCCCTCGAGCTCCTCGACCCGCTGCTCGTCGCTCTTGGTGCCGAGCGTCGCCACCGCCAGCGCCTGCGTCTCGCCGCGCGTGAACAGGCAGGATCCGTGGGTGCGGGGCAGCGTGCCGACCTCGACCGTGACCTTGCGGATGTCGTCGGGGCCGCGTCCGTCGGCGCGCACCTTCTCGCGCAGCACCATGTGGCGCAGCTCGTCGCGCTCGATCTCGTGGACCAGCTTGGGGATGTAGGCCTCGAGCGTGGCGAAGCGCTCCTTGAGCGAGGCCAGCGCCTCGGCGGAGATCCGGTCCACCTCCTCCTGACGCGCCTCCTTGCCCGGGATGCGGATCGCCTGCCGCAGGCGCTCGCGGTAGCCCGAGTCCAGGGCCGCGCGCAGCTCGGCGGTGTCCGGCGGGGCGACCAGCGGCCGCTTGGCCTTGCCGGCCTGGCTCACCAGCGCGCGCTGGATCTCGACCACCTGGCGGATGTTCGACATCGCGAACTCGAGGGCCGCGACGAGGTCCTCCTCGGAGATCTCGCGGGTCCCGCCCTCGACCATGATGATGTTGTCGGCGGTGCCGGCCACCACCATGTCCATGTCGCTCTCGTCGAGCTGCTCGAACGTCGGGTTGGCGACGAACTGCCCCTCGATGCGGCCGACGCGCACCGCGCCGATCGGCTCCGGGAACGGGATGTCGGACAGGTTCATGGCGGTCGAGGCGCCGATCAGCGCCAGGATGTCCGAGTCGTTCTCCTGGTCGGAGGACACGACCGTCGCCATGATCTGGGTCTCGTACGGGAACTGCTTGCTGAACAGCGGCCGGATCGGCCGGTCGATCAGGCGCGAGCTGAGCACTTCCTTCTCGGTCGGGCGCCCCTCGCGCTTGAAGAAGCCGCCCGGGATCTTGCCGGCGGCGTACGTGCGCTCGCGGTAGTCCACGGTGAGCGGCACGAAGTCACGGTTCGGGCTGGCGTTCTTGGCGGCGCTCGCCGCGACCAGCACCACGGTCCCGCCGAACTGCACGACGGCCGAGCCTCCCGCCAGCTTCGCCATCTTGCCGGTGCTGATCGTGAGCGTCCGGCCGCCGATCTCCAACGTTACGGTCTGTTCCATGCGATCGTATCCTGTCCTCTCGCCTTCCGGTCCGGCCCTCGCCGGACCCTCATGTGCCGCATGCCCGGGAAGCGAACCGCCGGGCTGCGTGTGCGGGAGCGTGCCGTCCCGCTCGGTCGGGCGTGACGCCTCCCGTGGAAGCGTCCCAACGCCCCTGCGGCCCCGCTTAGCGGCGGAGGCCGAGCTCCTTGACCACCTTGCGGTAACGATCCACCTTGGTGGCCTTCAGGTAGTCCAGCAGCCTGCGGCGCTGGCCCACCATCCTCAACAGCCCCCGGCGGGACGCGTGGTCCCGCTTGTGCACCTTGAAGTGGTCGGTCAGGTAGCCGATCTTCTCGGTGAGGAGGGCGATCTGGACCTCGGGCGAGCCCGAGTCCCCTTCGTGGATCTTGAACTTGCCGATGATCCCCTGCTTCTGCTCCTTGGAGAGCGTCACAGCGGGCACCTCCTGCGGTCGATGCTGGCGGGAGTGAAGGGCCGGGCCACCGGGTGCAAGCCCCCGAGAAGTCCAGCGGTAGGAAGCACGACGACCCCGTTCGGAAGGGACGGGGGAATCTAGCACTTGTCGCCCCCCGCGCCAAGTCGCGAGCGGCGCGTCGCGGCCCCGGCCCCGGCCTGTGATAGTCTTGACACGTCGTCGTTTGCCCGGTCGCGCCGGGCGTCGTCCACGGCCCCCCCTGCGACGGGGCCGGCCCTTCCCCCACCCTCCCTCCGGACCGCCCGCACCGACCCCACATGCCCTGGATCCGACGGGGTTCCGGCCGCCTCATCCCGACCCCGACCTGGCAGCCCTTCCCGCCCGTCCCGGAGACCGTCCGCCGGCTCCCGCCGGGAGCGGTGGTGGTGGACGTCGGGGCCGGCGGGCGCCGCATCACGCCCGGGACGATCGCGATCGACCGCTCGCCGTTTCCGGGCACGCGGCTGTGCTGCGACGCCCACCGGCTCGCCCTGCGCGACGGCTGCGTGGACTGCGTGTTCTCGACCGGCACCTTCGAGCACATCGCCGAGCCGGCGCGGGCGCTGGCCGAGTTCCGCCGCGTGCTGCGCCCCGGCGGGCTCATCCACATCGAGACCCCGTTCATCTTCCCCTACCATCCCGACCCCGAGGACCACACCCGCTGGACGCTCGACGGGCTGCGCGGGCTGTGCGACCGGGCCGGGTTCGACGAGGTCGCGAGCGGCGTCCACCTCGGGCCCGCCTCGGCGGTGAACGTGGTGCTGGTCGCCTACGCGCGGTCGTGGTTCTCCGGGCGGCGGTCGCGCCGCCTCGCCGAGCTCGCCGCCTCGTGGCTGCTGCTGCCCCACCGCTACCTCGACCGCTTCCTGGTGCGCCGCGCCACGGCCCGTGACCTCGCGGCCGGGGTCTACCTCGTCGGGCGGCGTCGCGATGGCTGAGCCCGCGGCCGCGGCGCCGGCCGCCGCGACGCCCGCCACGGACCCGGGGTGGCGATGGCTGTGGCCGGGGTTCGTGCTCGGCGCGCTGCTGCGCGCGCTCGCGGCCGTGGTCTCCGACCCGACGCCCGGCGACGACGTCGGCCGGCTGGTGGCCGCCTGCCGCTGGAGCGAGCGTCCCGAGTGGCTCGGGCTCTCGGGCGTGTGGCCGCCGGTGCACACCTACCTGCTGGGCGGGCTCATGCGGCTGGGCGGCGACCCGCACGCGTGGGCGCGCGTGCTCGGGTGGGCGACGACCACCGCCGCGCTCCCGCTCTTCTTCGTCGCCGTGCGCGACCTCACCGGGGAGGCGCGCCGCGCCGGCATCGCCACGCTGCTGCTCGCGGTCTACTACGTGCACGTCTGGATGGCCGGCACCGCCTACGCCGAGGCGCCCTACCTGTGCGCGCTGTTCGCGAGCCTGGCGTGCGTGGCGCGGGCGGTGCGGCGCGGCGGGGCCGCCCACGGCGGCCGGCTGCTCGCGGGCGGCGCGGCGCTCGCCGTGGCGATGCTGTTCCGCCACGAGGCGCGGCTGGTCGGCGTGCTGGTGACCGGATGGCTGCTGCTCACGGCGGGGCGCGGGGCCGCGCTCCGCTTCGCGCTCCCGGCGCTGGCGCTGGTCGGCGGGGAGCTCGTCGTCGCCGCGCTCACCGGCGGGGGCTTCGCCGCCGACGCGCGCGTGGTCGCGGGCATGAAGCTGGCCGAGGTGACCCTGCACGGCTCGCGGCTCGAGGCGCTCGGCCGCTGGGTGCTGATGCCCGCCGCCTCGCCCTCGGTGATCGTGGTGGCACTCGGGTTCGCGGGCCTCTGGATGTCGCGGAGGACGCTGTCGCGCGACCTGTGGGCGTGGCAGTTCGTCGGGCAGGCCGCCGTCTTCCTCGCCCTCACGATCTACCCGGGATGGCAGCCCTACCTGCGCTACCTGTTCCTCTACTTCGTCTGCCTGCTCCCGCACGCCGCACTCGCCCTCGACGCGCTGGCGCGCCGGCGCCGCGCCCTCGCGGTGGCCGTGATCGTCGGGGCGATCGCGATCCAGGGGTTCGCGTGGTCGCGCGGCCGGAACGAGGGCCGGCCGCTCGGCTGGCTCCCGGTCTACCGCGCCGCGCCCGAGCAGGCGGTGCTCGACCGCTGGGTGCGCGCCCATCCGGAGGAGGACCGGGTGCTGGCGCTCGAAGGCTATCCGACCACGTGGGACGTCTACGAGAGCGTGGTGCGGATCGGGCGCTGCGACCTGCTCGACCGCTTCCGCTCGCTCCAGTACGACGAGCGCCTGGCGCTCGCGCGCGGCGGGAGACTCGACCTCACGGGCGTGGACGTGGTGCTGCTGAACCCGGCCGCGGGCGAGTTCGAGCGCGCCCGCGCCGCCCTGCCGCCGGACCACCGGGTCGAGCACCGCG
>CAZKQE010000260.1:0-4356 GCA_964554725.1 uncultured bacterium | reverse complement strand
TGCTGATCGTGAACCCGTCGCGGGTCCATTCGCCGCTCATCGCGCGCCTCCCTCCGCGGCCCCGGAACGACGACGCGGGGCCGCTCTCACGGCCCCGCGTCTCTTCCTCCGCGATCGTCCGGCCCAGGTTGTGTCTGAGAACGTCCGAGGGCAAGGCGTCGCGGGCGCGCGACGAGCGGAAATGTGGCCTTCCGGCCACTTTGGAGCGAGGAGCCGCCCGCGCAACGACGCCATTCGGGCGTTCTCAGACACAACCTAGCGTCGCGTCGTGTCCGCCGGCGCGGGGGTCGGCGCGGGACCCGGCGTGGTGTCCGCCGGCGCCGGCACCGGCACGGTGCCGCCGCCCTTCTTGAGGAACGTCCGCCGCTCCCGCTCGATCCGCAGCGCCGACGTGTTCATCACCTTGAACTCGACCCGGCGGTTCTTCGCCCGGCCGAGCGTGGTCGTGTTCGGCGCGACCGGCCGCGTCGGCCCGTAGCCCTTCGCGGTGAACTGCGACGAGGCGATCTCCGGGAAGTTCTGCTTGAGGTGATCGAGCACCGCCGCCGCGCGCTCGCCCGAGAGCTTCTCGTTCAGCGCCGCCCCGCCGGTGTTGTCCGTGTGGCCGCCGATCTCGATCTGCAGCGTCGGGTACTGCTGGAGGATGCGCGCCACTTCCTCGAGCACCGGGAACGAGACCGGCTTGATCGTGGCCTTGCCGGTGTCGAAGTTGATGTTCTCGAGCCGGATCATCCCGGTGTCGAGCAGCTCGATCTCCTTGACGCTCACCTCGATCGGGCAGCCGGCGGCGTCCACCCGCAGACCGGCCGGCGTGTTCGGGCACAGGTCGAGCCCGTCGCACACGCCGTCCTTGTCGCTGTCGGCGGGGCAGCCCTTCTCGTCCACCGTGCAACCCTGGATCGTGTTCGCGCACTCGTCCACCCCGTCCATGATGCCGTCGCCGTCGGGGTCGGACGGGCAGCCGCGCGCGTCCACGGTGGCGCCCTTCGGCGTGTCGGGGCAGGTGTCCACGCCGTCGCAGACGCCGTCGCCGTCGGCGTCCGCCGGGCAGCCGTCCTTGTTCACGACGCAGCCCGCCGGCGTGCCCTCGCACTTGTCGAGGCCGTCGAACACCTTGTCGCCGTCGCCGTCGAGCGGGCAGCCGTTCGCGTCCACCTTCGCACCGATCGGGGTGCCGGGGCAGGTGTCGAGGGCGTCGCGCACGCCGTCGAGGTCGCTGTCGCGCGGGCGCCCGCCCAGCAGCACGTGCAGGCCGAGGGTGGCCGCGAAGTGGTTGCTGAACTCGAGCGCATCGCGCTCGCGGAAGAACAGGTCGCGCACCTGGAAGCGAACGAACGCGCGCTGGTTCGCGAGCCGGTAGAGCATGCCGAGGCCGATGCTGCCGGACCCGCGTTCGAGCTTGTCCGGCGGCCGCCCGCTGGTGTGGCTCGACGTGTAGCCGCCGCCCACGAGCACGAACGGCACCATCTTCCCCTCGGGCGAGCGCAGGTTCATGCGCAGGTCGAGCCCGGCGGAGAACAGGTTGTGGTCCTGGCGCGGCAGCGTGTCCGCCTGGGCGGGCCCGAACAGCGCCTGGCCCTCGAGCACCAGCCACGGCTTCGCGCGCCAGCCCACCGAGCCGGCGTAGCCCGGTCCGTCCTGCATCCGCCCGCGGATGTCGTAGTGGTTGACCCCCGCCTGACCCGAGAACTCGAACGGCCGGCCCATGATCTGGGCGGCGGCCGGCTGCGCGATCGCCAGTCCGAGGCACAGCAGCAACAGGCGGGGACGGATCATGCGGGTGCGACCTCCTCGGACGGCAGGCGCGCGGTCACCGGGTCGCCGCGCGCGGCGGACGATGGATGCTCTCGACATGGGATGGTGGACGAACGACCCGCGGAGGGGTCGGGGGCCCGGGCAAAGAGGCGGTAAGTGCTACCATCGGACGGGCTTGAGGTCAACGGAGCCGGGCGGCGGCCCCGCCACGGGGCGAAAAGGAGGTCGGGGATGGATCGGCAGGAACGGGAGCGCCTGATCGCGCGGTACGCGGCCGGATACGACGAGGTGAAGGCGGCCCTCGAGGGCTTCCCGGCCGACCGGCTCACCGCCCACCCGATCCCGGGCAAGTGGAGCGCGGCCGAGATCGTCCACCATCTGGCGGACAGCGAGTCCACCTCGGCGCTGCGCCTCCGCAAGCTGCTGGTCGAGGACCACCCGGTGATCCAGGGCTACGACCAGGAGCGGTACGCGGTCGCCCTGCGCTACAACGAGCGGGACATCGCCCCCTCGCTCGAGGCGTTCCGCGCCGCGCGCGCGACCACCTCGCAGCTCCTGCCCGGGCTCAGCGACGCCGACTGGGCCCGCGAGGGCTGGCACACCGAGAGCGGCCGCTACTCGATGGAGACCTGGCTCAAGATCTACGCCGCCCACGCGCACGGCCACGCCGCCCAGATCCGCCGCCTGCGGGACGCGCTGAAGGGCTAGCGGACCCCCGATGAGCGAGGCGCATCCCCCCCTGCCGTGGCGCTGTCGCGACCGGGAGCTCGACCTCTCGCGCCGCGCCCTCGTGATGGGGATCGTGAACGTCACCCCCGACTCGTTCTCGGACGGGGGCCGCTACGCCGAGCCCGCCGCGGCGCTCGCGCACGCGCGGCGGCTGCTCGCCGAGGGCGCCGACCTGCTCGACGTCGGCGGCGAGAGCACCCGCCCCGGGTCGGCCCCGGTCCCCGCCGACGAGCAGTGGCGCAGGATCGGCCCCGTGGTCACCGCCCTCGCCGGGGAGGACGGAGCGCTCGTCTCGGTGGACACCGCCAGCGCCGCGGTCGCCGAACGCGCGCTCGCCGCCGGCGCGCGGATCGTGAACGACGTCACCGCCCTCGGCGACCCGGCGATGCCCGGCGTGGTCGCCGCGGCCGGCGCCGGGCTCGTCCTCATGCACATGCGCGGCACCCCCGCCGACATGCAGCGCGACCCGCGCTACGACGACGCCCCCGCCGAGGTGGCCGCGTTCCTCGCCGCCCGTCTCGACGCCGCCGTCGCCGCCGGCATCCCGCGCGAGCGGATCGCGCTCGACCCCGGCGTCGGTTTCGGCAAGCTCGCCCGCCACAGCCTCGAACTCATCACCCGCCTCGCCCCCCTCCACGCCCTCGGCCGCCCGGTCCTGATCGGCGTCTCGCGCAAGAGCTTCATCGGCCAGATCCTCGACCTCCCCGTGGACCAGCGCCTCGAAGGCAGCCTCGCCGCCGCCGCCATCGCCGTCTTCCAGGGCGCCCGCATCATCCGCACCCACGACGTCGCCCCCACCGTCCGCGCCGTCAGGGTGGCCCAAGCCCTGCGCGAAGCCCGGGGCTGACCCCCTCGAAACCCTGAACGACGCAAAGGACCCCGAATAGGGGAACCGCCCATCGTCCCCGGCGCCCTGCGCCGGCTGGACGGGGGCTCGCGGAGCGGACCTTCGAGAGTCACGGGGGCCACAAGAGGCCCTGATAGGGAAGCGACTCTTGCCCCCGGCGCGGGCCATGAGCAGCCGAGAGCGGCGAGCATCACACCCCGACGACCACGCAGCGCCGGACGGAGGGGGTTCGATCAGCGGACGCCCGAGGCTCGCGGGAGCCACAAGTGGCCCTGACAGGGAACCGATCCTTGCCCCCAACGCCAGCGCCGGGTGGACGGGGACTCGCGGAGCGGACGCCCGAGGCTCGCGGGAGCCAGGGATGGCGGAGCGAGCCGAGGCAGAGCGAGCCGGAGCAGGATGCGGAGGCGAGCGGTCGCTGATCGAACCCCCTCCGTCCGGCGCGGGCCAAGAGCACCCACAGTCGCCGGCCCGATCGACGCCTAGCGATATCGTCGTGCACTCGCATCTGCTAGATTCGACCACGGTCCCCGCGTGGTAGCACGGCCAAGGGCACGCCCATGACGCCCGTCCATCAGATCTGGTTCCTCGACCTCCTCGACATCTTCCTGGTCGCGGTCCTGTTCTACCGGCTGCTGATCCTCGTCAAGGGCACCCGGTCCGCCCAGATGTACGTCGGGCTGCTCGTGATCGTGCTGGTCGCCCTCGCCGCGCGCGAGTTCGAGCTGATCGCCATCAAGTGGATCGCCGACAGCCTCAAGACCGTCTGGCTGATCGCCTTCGTGATCCTGTCCATCGTTGCACCTCCGGCTGGGGCGGCGGCAGCGCGGCGTCGGTGGATGGTGACGCGTGCCGTCGCCGGTTGCGACTGAGGGCGCCGCGGCGACGCGACCGCGTGTTGCGCGGACGACGCTCCGGCACCCTGGGTGACGGCGAGGCGCGGGGAAGCGGCGATGGCTGCGGCGCCCTCCGGCCCGCGGGCCGATGCAACAGGGCAGCAAGCGGGGTGCCGCGCGCCCCGATAG
>CAZKQE010000259.1:0-4363 GCA_964554725.1 uncultured bacterium | reverse complement strand
CCGCGCTCGCGTCGGCGGCCGGCGCGTGAGGGGCGCCTGGCGCGACGGCGCGACGGGGGTTCACCCGCAGCCGCGGGGGGCCGATACCCTGCGCACGGGGCGACCCGCTCCCCGCCGCGGAGGACCGATGAGGACGACGATCGCCGTGCTGTCCCTGCTGGCCGCCTGCGCAGCCGGCTGCGGCCCGCGTACCGCGCCCGCGGCGCGCGCCCCGCTCACCGATCGGGAGCGCGACAGCGTGCTCGCCCGCTCGTCGCTGCCGGGCGCCCCGGTGGTGGGACGCGCGCTCGATGCCGGGGACCGGGCGGCCGAGCGCGCCGCCGGCGTCGCCGCCGCCGACTCGCTGTTCCGTTAGGGCGGCCCGCGTCCCGCCGCGGGCGCGCCCGCCCCCCGTTCGCGCCCCGCCCCCGCGCCGACCGCGCGCTCGTCCGGCCCGCGCCCGCGCTGGTGAATCCGCTGTTCCCGGCCCCCCGTCCGGGGCTAGATTCGCTCCCCTGGTCCCCGACGCCTGCCCTGCCCACCAAGGAGCGCCCATGAAGATCCCCACACTCACCTGCGCGGTCGGCATGCTCGCCCTCACCGCCGGCGGGCTCGAAGCGCAGACCCTCCGGGTCCCGGTCGAGACGTTCACGCTGCCCAACGGGCTGCGGGTCGTCGTCCACGAGGACCACAGCGCGCCGCTGGTCGCGGTCAACGTCTGGTACCACGTCGGCTCGGGCCGCGAGGTGAAGGGCCGCAGCGGGTTCGCCCACCTGTTCGAGCACATGCTGTTCCAGGGCTCCGAGCACGTCGGCGACGACAAGCACTTCGCGATCGTGCAGGAGGCGGGCGGCACCGCGAACGGCAGCACGAACGCCGACCGCACGAACTACTTCGAGCTGGTCCCCTCGAACTTCCTCGAGACCGCGCTGTGGCTGGAGGCCGACCGCATGGGCTTCCTGCTCGGGGCGCTGACCCAGGAGAAGCTCGACAACCAGCGGGACGTGGTGAAGAACGAGCGCCGGCAGAACTACGAGAACCGTCCCTACGGCATGAGCTTCATCCGCATGGGCGAGCTCCTGTACCCGGACGGCCATCCCTATCACTGGCCGACGATCGGCTATCAGGAGGACCTGACCGCCGCCTCGCTCGACGACGTGAAGGCGTTCTTCGCCCAGTGGTACAACCCGAACAACGCCTGCCTGACCGTCGCGGGGGACGTGAAGCCCGCCACGGTGAAGCGGCTGGTGACGCGCTACTTCGGCGACCTGCCGGCGGGGCCGAAGCCCGCGCCCCCGGCGGCGCCGCCGGTGTCGTTCAGCGAGGACCGGCGCGAGGTGATCGAGGACCGGGTGACGCTGCCCCAGGTCACGATCGGGTGGCACACGGTGCCGCTGTGGGCGCCCGACGACGCGGCACTCGACGTGGCGGCCGGCATCCTCGGCCAGGGCAAGAGCTCGCGCCTGTACCAGCGGCTGGTCTACAAGGAGCAGTCGGCGCAGTCCGTGAACGCGTTCCAGTTCTCGCGGCAGCTCGCCGGCGCCTTCCAGATCTCGGCGATGGCCCGCGAGGGCCACACGCTGACCGAGATGGAGAAGGCGATCATGGAGGAGGTGGAGCGGCTGGCGAAGGAGGGGCCGACCGCCGACGAGATGGCGATGGCCCGCAACGTCACCGAGGCCCAATCCGTGTTCGCGGTGCAGACGCTGCTGGGCAAGGCCGACCGGATCAACAGCTACATGACCTATCGCGGCCGGCCCGACCTGTTCAACGAGGATCTCGACCGGGTGCGCGCCGTCACCGCGGCCGACGTCCAGCGCGTCGCCCGCACCTATCTCGCGAACCCGCGGGTGGTGCTCTCCACCGTGCCCAAGGGCAAGCGCGAGCTCGCCGCCACCGTCGCGGGGGTGCAGCCATGAAGACGCTCCTGATCGTCGCGGTCGCCGTCGCGGCCCTGATCGCGTTCGGCGCGGCCGTCGCGGGCGCCGCCGACCGGCTGGACCGCAGCCGTCCGCCGGTCCCGGGCCCGCAGCCTCCGGTGGTCACCCCGAAGATCCAGCGGGCCACGCTCAAGAACGGGCTCGCGGTGTGGCTGGTCGAACGCCACGACCTCCCGGTCGTCAACGCGACCCTGCAGATCCGCAGCGGCGCCACCATGGACGGCGCCCATCCCGGGATCGCGGCGATGACCGCCGGCCTGCTCGACGAGGGCACCGGCCGCCGTTCGGCGATCGATTTCGCGATCGCGCTCGACATGCTGGGCGCCAACCTGTCGGCCTCGGCGGGGCTGGAGCAGACCTCGGTGTCGCTCCAGACCCTGAGCCGCCACCTCGACGCCGCGCTCGGCCTGATGGGCGAGATGGTGGTCGAGCCCGCATTCAAGGACGAGGAGCTCGAGCGCGAGCGCAAGGCGCGCCTGCAGAGCCTCAAGCAGCAGAAGGACGTCGCGACCGTGATCGCCGACAAGGTGTTCAACCTGGTCGTCTACGGACAGGACCACCCCTACGGACGGCCGAACGCCGGGACGCTGGAGAGCGTCGGGGCGATCACGCGCGCGGACGTGGTCGGCTTCTACCAGCGTTTCTACCGTCCCAACAACGCGGTGCTGATCGTGGTCGGCGACGCCACGCTGGCCCGCCTCGTCCCGCGGCTCGAGCAGGTGTTCGCCGCCTGGTCCCCGCAGCCGGTCCCGGCCGAGGCGGCCACCGCGCCGGCGCGGCCCGCCGCCCGGGCACGCGCGGTCTATCTGGTGGACAAGCCGGAGGCGGCCCAGTCCGAGATCCGCATCGGGCACGCGGGGGCGCCGCGCTCGGTGGACCCCGACTACTACGCGCTGCAGGTGTGCATGACCGCGCTGGGCGGACAGTTCACCTCGCGGGTGAACCTCAACCTGCGCGAACGCCACGGCTTCACCTACGGCGCGCGCAGCAACATCAGCTACCGGCGCGGGCCCGGTCCGCTGATGGCGGCCGCCGGGGTGTTCACCGCCAAGACCGACAGCTCGCTGGTCGAGTTCCTCGGCGAGCTGCGCGACATCCGCGGGCCGCGGCCGCTCTCCGCGGCCGAGACCGAGGCGGCGCGCAACGCGATCCTGCGCGGGTATCCGCGCCGCTTCGAGACCGCCGACGCCACGATCCAGGTGCTCGGCGAGCTGGCGCTCTACGGCCTGCCCGACAGCGAGATCGGCAACTTCCTCTCGCAGGTCGAGCGGGTGACACCGGAGGACGCGACCCGGGTGGCGGAGCGCACGATCTCCCCCGAGCATCTCGCGATCGTCGTCGTCGGCGACCTCGCCAGGGTGCGCGCCGGCATCGAGGCGCTCGACCTCGGTCCCATCACGGTGCTCGACAGCGACGGGAAGCCGATCCCCGCCCAGTGACCCGCCCGGCACCGGGCTGCGGGCCCCGCGCCGTCCGGCGCGGGGCCCGTCTCATCCCAGCGGCGTGCCTTCGACCCAGTCCTCGCCGCCCGACGCGTAGCGCTCCTTCTTCCAGATCGGGACCGAGCGCTTGAGCTCGTCCATCGCCCAGCGGCAGGCGTCGAAGGCGGCGGCCCGGTGCGCCGCGCTCACCACCACCGCGACGCTCGCCTCCGTGAGCGGCACCTCGCCGAGGCGGTGGACGATCCGGCAGGCCGCCACCGCGAAGCGCTCGAGCGTGGCGCGCTCGAGCGCCTCGAGCGCGGCCCGCGCCATCGGCTCGTAGGCCTCGTACCACAGGCGGGCCACCCGGCGGCCATCGTGGTGGTCGCGCGTGGTGCCGAGGAACAGCGTCACCGCCCCGCAGTCGGGGCGGGCCGCCTCGGCGAGCAGGCGGTCGAGGGCGATCGGCTCGTGGACGAGGTCGGCCATCGGTCCCGCTCAGCGCCGCCCGCGCAGCACCCGGCGCATCACCGGCCGACCGGGCGAGCGGCGCGCGACCTCGACGAATCCCGCCCGGCGGAAGGCGCTCGCGAGGCCGAACCACGCGAAGGTGTCGGCCAGGCGGCGGCCGCCGGGATCGAGCGGATAGCCCTCGACGATGCGGGCGCCGCCCCTGCGCGCGTGTGCGACCGCGGCGCGCAGCAGGGCCGCCGTCACGCCGCTGCGGCGGGCGTCGCGCGCCACGAAGAAGCACACCACCGACCACACCGGCCGGTCGTCCACCGGCGCCATGACGCGCGAGCGCGCGAGCCGCCGGTACTTCTCGCGCGGGGCGACCGCGCACCAGCCCACCGGCTCCCGCCCGCGGTAGGCGAGGATGCCCGGCCGCGCCCCCGCGTCCACCTGGCGGCGCAGCGCGCGCCGGTGGCCGGCGCCGCGCCCGCGCGTGAACTCGGCGGCGGTGAGTCGCGCCCACTGGCACCAGCAGCCCGCGCAGGCGCCGCGCTCGCCGAACAGCCGCTC
>CAZKQE010000258.1:0-4369 GCA_964554725.1 uncultured bacterium | reverse complement strand
GACGCCGCCCGGCATGACCCCGGGCCGGGCCGGCGGGCGGAGACCGTGAGCGCCCGCCGCCCGGCCCGCGCCGGCTCCGATCGCACGGCCCGCATCTCGGCGTCCACCGTCCGGCGGCTCTCCCACTACTACCGGGTGCTCGAGGAGGTCGAAGCCGAGGGCGGGCGGCTCATCTCCTCCCACCGCATGGCGGAGCGCGAGGGGGTCACCTCGGCGCAGGTGCGCAAGGACCTCTCCTGCTTCGGCTCCTTCGGACGCCGCGGTCTCGGCTACAACGTCGCCCACCTCCGCCGCGAGATCCGCGCGATCCTCGGACTCGACCGCCGCTGGCGGGTGGCGGTCGTGGGCGCCGGCAACCTCGGCGCCGCGCTCATGCTCTATCGCGGGTTCTCGCGGCAGGGCTTCGACGTGGTGGCCGCCTTCGACCGGGACCCGGCGCGCGTGGGACGAACGCTGGGCGGCGTCGTGGTGCGGGACATCGCGGAGCTGCCGGCGGTCGCGAAGCAGGGGGGCATCGACCTCGGCGTGATCGCCACGCCGGTCCAGGCGGCCCAGCAGGTCGCCGACGCGCTGGTGGCCGCCGGCGTGCGCGGCATCCTCAACCTGGCGCCGCGCAAGCTGTTCGTGCCGGCCCACGTGGCGCTGCGGACCATGGACATGACGGTCGAGTTCGAGAGCCTCTCGTTCGCGCTCGCGAACGTGCCGCCGCCCCCGCGCCGCCGCCGTCCGCGTCGTTGAGCCGGTGACGGGGGCCGGTATCGCGGTCCCGGGCCCGCTGCTCGGGATGGTGGTCGCGACCCTGCTGTGGGGCGCGACGTTCGTCATCGTGCGCGACAGCCTCGGCGCGCTGGCCCCGGCGGCGGTGGTCACCACCCGCTTCGGCGCGGCGGCGGCGCTGTTCGCGCTGGTGGTGCTCGCCCGCCGGCGCCCGCTCGCGCGGGCGACCGTGGTCGGCGGTCTCGTCACCGGCCTCGCCACCGCCGGCGGCTACCTGTTCCAGGCGATCGGCCTGCTCACGACCAGCGCCGGGTCCTCGGCGTTCCTCACCGCCGCCGGGAGCCTGCTCGCCGGCGTGTTCGCGTGGCCGATGCTCGGCCAGCGCCCGTCGCGGCGGCTGGCGCTCGGGCTGCTGGTGGCGCTGGCCGGGTCGGCGCTGCTCAGCCTGCGCGGCGGCTGGAGCCTGGGGGTCGGCGAGGCGTGGACGCTGGCGGGCGCCGTGGTCTACGCGCTCCAGATCGTCGGGCTCGCCCACTGGGCGCCGCGGGGCGACGCGGTGGCGATCGCCGGCATTCAGGCCGCGGTGGCGTCGCTGTGCGCGTGGCCGTTCGCCGGCGACCTCGCCGGCCAGCTCACCGCGCTCGACCGCGACGGCTGGCTGCGGATCGCCTACCTGGTCGCGTGCGGCAGCGTCGCCGCGCCGCTGCTCCAGGTGCTCGCCCAGCGGAGCCTGTCGGCGGGCCGCATCGGCCTGCTGTTCGCGCTCGAGCCGGTGTTCGCGCTCGGCTTCGCCCTGGCGTTCGGCGGCGAGCGCTTCGTCGCCCGCTGGTGGGCGGGCGCCGCGCTCATCTTGACCGCGGTGGTGACGGTCGAGTGGCGCGCGGGCGGGCGGGAGGCGGCCACGTCTCCGCCAGCCACTGGCTGAAGCGCGCGAAGATCCGCGGGTCGCGCCGGAACAGGGTCGCCATGGTGCCGGGCTTGTCGGAATCGGCGATGCGCGACGCGCGCGGGTCGGTGGCCTCGTACAGGGTCTCGATGAGGTCCCAGGTGGTGAAGTCCTCGGGCCCGGTCTGGAAGTAGACCGGCACCGCGAGATCGGCGACCGCCGAGCGCAGCGCGCCGCGGTCGGCGGCGGCCGCCGTCGGGCTGACGACCAGCACCGCGCGCACCCGCGGCTCGCGCCGGGCGGCGAGGATGGCGATCGTGCCGCTGGCCCCGACCCCCGCCACCAGGTAGCGGGTCGAGTCGCATCCGGTCGCGCGGGCCAGCGCGCCGGCGGCGGCGCGCACGTCGGCGGCGACCGCGGCCTCCATGCGGCGCTCGCGCCCGCGCCACGCCTCGGGGAGCGGGCAGCCGGGGGCGACCGAGCGGCCCGAGCCGCGCGGGTCGAGCAGGATCACCGCGAGGCCCATGCGGCGCAGGCCCACCGCCAGCGAGTCGTAGAGGGTGACCGTGTCGCCGGGGGCCATCACGACCACCGCCGCCCGCGCGCGCGCCGGGCGCGGCGGCGCCAGCACCGAGCCGCCGAGCGGGAACCCGTCCGCGGCGCGGAAGGCGACGCGGCGCGCGCCGATCTCCGCGAGCGCCGTCTGCTCGACCTGGTCGCGCTTGTGGAGCTCCTGCAACAGCATCGGCTGCAGGCGCCGCCGCGCGCCGAGCTCCTCGGCCGACTTCTCGAGCATGTCCATCACGTCGAGGTCGTAGAGGCGCGACGCCAGCCCGAGTGGCGTGAGGAGCTGCTGGACGCGCACCCACTCCCCGCGCTCGAAGGCGACGCAGGCGAGCCGGTAGCGCCACTCGCGGTGCTCGCTGAGCCGGGCCTCGAGCGGGGTGAGCAGCCGGGCGGCGCTGTCGGCGTCACCGCCGAGATAGAGCGACCAGGCGAGGAGCGCCTGCGGGGTCGCGTGGCTCGGGTCGGGCAGCTCCGGGGTGACGGGCTGGATGGGTCGCAGCACCGCGCGCGCGCGGGCGGCGTCCTCGGGCCCCAGACGCGCGAGGAGCGCGTTCGCCAGCTCGATCCGCCGCGGCTCGCGGCCGTCGAGGGTGAGCGCCCGCTCGTGGAGCGCGACCGCGCTGTCGGCCTCGCCCTCGCGGGCGAAGCTCTGGGCGGCCCAGGCGACCGCCTGCGACGCCAGCCACGGGTCGCCGCCGCCGACCGAGTCGGCGAACGCCAGCAGGTGGGCGCGCAGGGCGCCTCCCTCGGCGTGTCGCTCGAGCACGCGGTCGAGCGGGCCGCGCTCGGCGGCGGCGGGCGCCGCCGCGAGGATCAGCAGGGCGGGGACGAGGGCGAGGCGGAACCGCATGGGACGCTCCTCAGCGTGAGGTGGGACCGGCGAGGACCAGGAACTCGCGCTCGAGCGGGGACGGCCCGGCGGGCGGCGCCCCCCAGGCGGCGCGCTCGAGCACCCGCGCCACCCGGCCGCGGTGCAGCAGCACCGCCCGGTCGCACAGACGCTCGATGGTCTCGGTGACGTGGCTCGAGAACAGGACCGCGGCCCCGGCGGCGGCGAGCGCGCGCAGCTCCGCCTCGGCGGCGAGCGCGCCGGCGGCGTCGAACCCCTCGAGGGCCTCGTCGCACAGCAGCACCGGCGGCCGGTGCAGGACGGCGGCGACGAACGAGAGCTTCTTGCGCATGCCGTGCGAGTACCGGTGGACCGGCTCGTCGGTGCGGCCGGCGAGGCCGAGGACCTCGGTCAGCGCCGCGGCGCGCGCGCGCGCCGCCTCGGGCTCGAGGCCGCGCACCTCGGCGACGAACGCCAGGTACTCGCCGGCCGACAGCTCCTCGTAGAAGCGCGGCTCCTCGGCGGCGTAGCCGAGCCGGCGCTTCGCGTCGGCGGGCCGTTCCCACAGGTCCACGCCGGCCACCGTCACGCGCCCGGCGTCCGGGGGCTGGAGCCCGGCGGCGGTGCGCAGCAGCGTGCTCTTGCCGGCCCCGTTGGCGCCCAGCAGGCCGACGATCTCCCCCGGGGCGACCTCGAGCGAGACGTCCTCGATCGCCGCGAGGGCCCCGTAGCGTCGGCTCAGGCGCTCGACCCGCAGCATCACACCTCCTCGAGCCGGGCCCAGCGCGGCAGCCGGCGGGCGGAGTGGAGCACGGCGGTGAGGAGCACGATCCAGCCCGAGAGCGGCAGCATGACGCTCGCCGCCATCGCCAGGCCCAGCGACAGGCCCAGCATGCGGCGGGCGACGTCGGCGCGCGGGAACAGCGTGACGCCGTAGTGGACGCCGAGGAGCGCGATCGCGGCGGTGACGGCGGCGGTCCAGCCCAGGAACAGGAGCCGCGCCTGCGCGTCCACGCCGTGCGCGGCCAGGCCGTGGCCGGCGGCCACCGCGAGCGCCGCCGCCGGCGCCCACACGGCGCGCGCACCCCACACCTCGGGCGCGCCGACCGGCAGCGAGCGCAGGGTCGGGAACGGGTCGCTGCCGGCGAGGGCGATCAGCCATTCGGCGAGCGCGGCGGCGGCGAGCAGCGCGAGCGCGAACGCGGCGAAGTGGCGGAGCGCGGGCTCGCCGGGGAGGCGCCACGCGAGCAGCGAGGCGGCGCCGAGCGCGAACGGCAGCGCGGCGGTGCGGCGCAGCGACGCGACGCGCCGGCTGAGCCGCAGGTCCTTGGCCGCGAGCGCGAGCCAGGCGGGACCCGCGCGCCAGACCG
>CAZKQE010000257.1:0-4398 GCA_964554725.1 uncultured bacterium | reverse complement strand
ACCCGTCCTTCTCGGGCAGCATGATGTCGAGCACGACCAGGTCCGGCTTCTGCTTGAGGGCCATCTTGAGCCCCTCGGTGCCGGTGCGCGCGGTGAGCACCTCGTAGCCCTCGAACTTGAAGTTGTGCGCGAGCCCCTCGAGCAGGCCCTCCTCGTCCTCGACGATCAGCACGTGCTTCATGACGGATCCCCCTCCCCGCGGTTCACGATGCCGCCTGCGCGCGGTCCTCGGGCGGCGTGACCTCCACGCCGCGCACCGCCGGCAGCACCAGGGTGAAGGTGCTGCCCTCGCCGATCGCGCTCTTCAACTCGATGCGCCCGCCATGGGCGCGCATGATCTGCTCCACCAGCGACAGACCGAGTCCGGCGCCCTTCACGTCGTGCACCAGACCGGTCTCGATGCGAACGAACTTCTCGAAGATGCTCTTCTGGTCGCGCGGCGAGATGCCGATCCCGCGGTCGCTCACCGACACCGCGACCGCGGACTCGCGCCCCGCCTCGTCCTCCCGTGCGGCGACCGCGACCTTCACCTCGCGGCGCGCCTTCGAGTACTTCATCGCGTTGTCCAGCAGGTTGAGCACGCACTGCGTGAGCGCCACGGCGTCGCCCCGCACCGGCGGCACGCCGTCGGCCACCTCCACGTCGAGCCGGAACCCCTGGTCCTCGAGCCGCGGCCGGAAGCTGTCCACCGCCTCGCGGACCAGGTCCGGGACGTGCACCGTGGAGAACTTGTACACCTTCTTCCCCGCCTCGAGGCGGGCGAAGTCGAGGATGTTGTCCACCAGCTGGTTGAGCCGCATGGTCTCACGGCTGATGCTGCGGAGGAACTTCTCCGTGTCCTCGGGCGACGAGAGGCGGCGCATCTCGAGCGTCTCGACCGCCAGCCGGATGAGCGCGATCGGGGTCTTCAGCTCGTGCGAGACGTTCGAGACGAAGCTGGATTTGATCTGCGCCAGCTCGAGCTGCCGCACGGTGTAGCGCAGGCCGAACGCGGTCGCCCCCAGCACCACCAGACCCATGAGGGCGATGAACACGACCAGCACGGTGACCGCGCGACCCGCCCACACCACCGCGGCGTTGGGATTCGCCGCCACCCGCACCGCGAACCCCTCGAACGGCCCGGTCATGCGCTCGACGTAGGCGGTGCGCTCGTAGCCGCGGTCGCGGCCGACCAGGATCCGCCGCCCGGTGCGGTCCACGAGCTGGATCGCCAGCCCGCGCGTGGACTCGATGCCGCCGTACATGCGCTCGTTCTCGGGCAGCCGCTCCTCGAACACCGGACCGAAGTGCGTGGTCAGGAACCGCCCGGGGTCCATCCACCAGCCGCCCGCCCCCAGCGCCTGCCCGTCGGGCCCGCGCAGGAGCAGCCCGGTGAACCAGTAGCCCGCGGTCGAGCCGGTCCCGGTGGCGTAGATGATCGGCGTGTGCTCGACCATGATCAGGGCGTAGTCCGTGAGCTCGTCGATCGGCACGAAGTGCGGGGCCACGAAGTCGCCGGTGTTCGCCTCGAGCGCCGCGAGGATGGGCTCGCGGCCAAGCCCGTTCCGCGAGGCCGCCTCGGCCGGCACCACGGCGTGGCGCAGGCTGGCGAGCAACTCCTTCTCGTACGCCTCCGCCACCTGCTGGGCGATGTAGAGGTTGTAGCGCTGGCTCTGGCCGTGGACGGCGTCCGAGATGCGCAGCGTCAGGTAGACGCCGAGACCGGCGAGCAGGGCGCCGGGCAGCGCCACCCCGAGCCCGATGATGATGAGCACGCGCCGGCTGAAGCGGGAGATCGCCATGGCGCTCGGAGCCTATCCGGTGGCCCGGCGGCCGGCAACGCGGCGGGGACGGGGACGCGGCACGTTCGGAAACCTCCCGCACCGGGGCGCGGGGCGCCCCGAAGAACTCATGTCGAAGGGCCGGCCCGTGGAGCGGGACCGGCCCTTCGTTCGGTCACGCGGCCCGTCCGGCGGGCCGCCCGGCCGTGGTCAGCTCTTGACGCGCAGCGCCACCTTGTCGTCGCCCATGGCGTGGATCTTTTCGACCACCTTGGGATCGCTCGAGGTGAGCAGGGTCAGCGAGCCGCCCTCGATGTTGACCACCTCGCGGTTCAGCTTGCCGCTCGCCATCGCACCGCGCAGCGCCTTGCACTCGGCGCACAGGCGGGTCTTCTCGCCGGCCGAGGCGAAGCGCGCCATGCGCTCGGCGCGCTGGGCGACCGCCGCCTGGACCGCGCTCACCGAGCGCGGCGAGTCGGCGGTGTAGACGTACATGACGCCGTTCTTGAGCCGCACCGCCTGGCGGTGAGCGCCGGCCGCGTCGAGCGCGCCGCTGCAGTCCGCCATGTCCACGCACGCGTCGCAGTCGGCGTGACCGCTCACCGCCGCCACGCTCGCCATGCCGTGACCGCCGCACGCGCTGCCGGCCGCCATCGCCGAGGAGGCCTTCGCACCCTTGGCCCCGCAGGCGCCGCCGGCACCGGCCGCGACCGCGCTGACCTTCGCCGTGCCGCAGTGGTCGCCCGCACCGGCCGCGACCGCCGCGGTGGTCTTCGCCGCGCCGTGGTAGCCGGGGGACGACGCGACCGCCGCGGACACCTTCGCGCCCTTGGCACCCTTGGCGCAGCAGTCCGCGCCCGCCGAGGCCGCGACCGCGGCGCTGGCCGACGCCTTCTTGCCGACGCACAGGTCCGGTCCGCCGGCCGCCATGCTGGCCTTGCAGGCGGCGATCATCTCGGGCGTGCAGGCCGCCATCATCTCGGGCGTGCAGACCGCGCCCGCGGACGAGGCGACGACCGCGTCGGCCTGGACGGCCTTGGCGGCGGTCGTGGCCTTGGCGGCCTTCTTGTGGTTGTCGCAGGCCGACGACGGGGTCGTCCAGCCGGCGATGAAGGAGAGGGCGAGCGCGGCGCAGAGGAGTCTGGCAACCTTCATCGGTGCACCTCCGGAGTGTCGGCGGACGCCGGGACGGCGCCGCATCGGCAGGGGTATCGGCCTGACCGCGTATGAGGTTGTCAGGGGCCGCCCCCGGCCGTGTCACCGAAGTGCAAAAAGGGGGGTTCGCCGGGACTGCACAGACGGGCCCCGGCGTTGACGCCCGGCGGGCCGGTGCGTACCGTGCGGCCACCCCCACGCCCCCCTCATGCCCAGACGAAAGACCCGCATCCCCAAGTACGCGCCCCGCATGCTCGGCCTGCTCGCGGCCGTGGCGCTCGGGGCGTTCCTGATCGGCGAGTCCTCGCGGCTGCTGCGGTCCGATTCCGGGCGCCTGACGATCGCCCGCACGCTGGGGATCGGCGCCCGCGAGGACGTGCTGCGGATCGTCGGCCGGCAGGTGCGGGCCGGCCTCACCTCGGTCGGCGTCCGCCGCGACAGCATCCGCGAGACCGCGCTCGAGCAGGGCCCGGCCCCGCTGCGCTGGCGGGTGGGCCTGCGCGCGGACGCCTCGCTCCTGCAGGCGAACCACGCGATCACGCGCGCGCTGGAGGCCCACGGCGCCGCGGTGCTCGAGGGTGCCGAGCGGCGCGACGACGAGGGCAACGTGACGCTGCGGATGCTGGTCGGCCTGCCGCGGCGCCCGACCCACGAACTGCTGCTCGTGCGCGGGATCGAGACCGAGGACGCGAAGGGGGCCCCCGCCCGGCTCGCGCTCGTGCTCTACGGGTTCGGGGAGAGTGCCGCGGCCGCCGACTCGTTCTTCGCGCTGCGCGCCCCGTTCGCGGTGGCGGTGGTCGCCGGCACGAAGGAGAGCGGGCGCGTGCAGGAGCGGGCGCGCGAGCGCCAGCGCGAGCTGGTGCTCCACCTGCCGCTCGAGCCGCTCAACTACCCGCGCATCAACCCCGGGCCCGGCACGGTGCTCGTCTCCTGGAGCCCGCGCCGCGTCTCCTCGACCGTGCGGCGCTACCTGGGCCAGGCCGGGGAGGTGGCCGCGGTCGCGAACCACATGGGCTCGCTCGCCACCCAGGACATGACCGTGATGACCGCGCTGTTCCGCGAGCTGAAGCGGAAGCGGGCGACGTTCCTCCACGTGAACCCGGCCCCGGGGGCGGTGTGCCGCACGCTGGCCGCCGAGATGGGGGTCGAGTACGCCGAGCCCGACGCCGTCGTGGACCGCGAGGCCCGCGACGACGGGGCGAAGGCGCTCGACGCGCGCTGGGACGACCTGCTGAAGGAGGCACGCGCGCGCGGCCGGCTGGTCGTCCTCCTGCGCGCCACGCCGCTCACGAAGCGCTGGCTGCCGGGAGCGCTGGCGGCGAGGCGGCTCGACGGCGTGGACGTCGTGCCGCTCGCCGCGCTGCTCGAGAAGCCGGGGGCGCGGTAGCGCGGGGGGCGGAGGCCGGGCCCCGCGCCCCCGCCGCTGCGCGGGCGTGGCACGCGCGTGCGATCGTGCGGGGGCCGATTCGACTCGGACAGGACG
>CAZKQE010000256.1:216-4407 GCA_964554725.1 uncultured bacterium | reverse complement strand
GACGCCCCCGCCGGCGCCGGCGGCCGCCGCGGCGAGCCCGCCGTCCGGCGCGGCCCCCGGGCCCGGAGCGACGGCGCCCACCGACCTCACCGACCTCGGCGCCTGGATCGCCTTCCGCCGCGAGAGCCACCGGATCGCGCTGCCCGACGAGGCGCGGCTCTTCTATCGCCGCGGCCTGGTCGCCCACCACGCCGGCGACCACCCGGAGGCGGTCCGCCTGATGCGGGGCGCCGCCGAGCTGGACCCCGGGTTCATCGCTCCCCGGCTCACCCTCGCCTCCTGGGCCCTGACCCGCGACCCCAGCCAGGCGCTGATGCAGTACGGGGTGGCCCTCGACCTCGTGCGCCGCAGCTTCCCGCTCCAGATCGAGCTGGTCGCGAACCTCGCCTTCTTCCTCCTCACCGCCGCCTTCGTCGGGCTGCTGGCGACCGCACTGATCCTGCTGGCGCTGCGCCAGGCCGAGCTGCGGCACATGTGGCACGAGCGGATCGGCCGGCACGTCTCGCCCCGCAGCGCCCGCCTGTGGTCGTGGATCATCCTGCTGATCCCGTTCGTCGCCGGGTTCGGCCTCGCCCTCCCGGCGGTGGTCTTCCTCGGCATGCTGTGGCCGCTGCTGCGCGTCCGCGAGCGCCTGGTGTTCGCCGCGCTGACCGCGGCGCTGCTGGTGGCGCCCTTCTCCGGACACCTGCTCGGCCGTCTGGCGGCGCCGCTGCGCGCCGACCATGGCCCGCTCCACGGCACCGCCGCGCTCGCCGGCGAGCCATGGACCGCCGCCCGGCAGGCGGAGATCGCGCGCCTCGCCGAGGCCGAGCCGGCGAACCCCTACCTCCAGTTCGCGCTCGGCTGGATCGCGCGGCTGGGCGGCGACCTGGCGACCGCGGAGTCCGCCTACCGCCGCGCGCTGGTCGCCTGGCCGCAGGACTCCCGGACCCTGAACAACCTCGCCAACGTGCTGGTGGCCCAGGGACTGGGCGCCCCGGCGATCGACCTCTACCGGGCGGCGATCGCCGCCGATCCCGCGAACCCGGCGGCGCCGTACAACCTCTCGCTCCTCTACACCCGGCAGTTCGAGTACCGCGCCGCGACCGAGGCGGCGGCCCGCGCCTCGGCGCTGGACTTCGAGCTGGTGAAGAGCCACCAGGCGCTGGGGACCGAGGACGGCGTGCTGCCGACCGCCGACCAGTGGCTCGCACCGGCGACGCTGTGGGCCACCGTGCTGCGCCCCGCCGACCCGGCCGCGGTCCCGCCCGCGCTGCCGCCGGCCTGGTACGGGCGCATCGAGACCTCGAGCCCGTGGTTCGGCGCGGCGGCGCTGGCGCTCGCCATCGCCGGGGTGCTGGCGGGCCTCCGCTGGCAGAAGGCGATCCCGCTGCGCCCGTGCCGCAACTGCGGCCGGGTCGTGTGCCGGCGCTGCGCCCAGCGCCGCCGCGAGCTCGCCCTGTGCCCCACCTGCGCCCGCCAGGAGTCGATGGCCGAGAGCCCCGAGTTCGCCCAGGTGCTGCTGGGCCGCATCCGCACCCAGCACGAGCGCCGCGAGCGCGTCGTCCGCACCACGCTGGCGGTGCTGTTCCCGGGCGTGGGGCTGCTCGCGCTCCACCGGGTGTTCCGCGCCACCGCGATGATCGCCCTCGGCACGCTGCTCGCGGCCCCCGCGCTCGGCCTCGAGGCCCCGTTCTCCTACCACTCGTGGCCCGGCCTCGGGACCGGCACCCTCTCCCCGGCGCTGCTGGCGGCCGGCTGGGCGTTCATCTACGCCAACTCGATCCTCGGCTACCTGGCGCAGGCGGCGCGCGAGGACCGGCGCCGCACGGCGTTCCCGGACGCGGCGCGCCCGCGGGCCCGCGGCCTCGACCGCGTCACGGCCAAGGCCGCCTAGGGGGGACGATGGCGCTCCAGGGGAACCTCCGCGACTTCTCGGTCTCCGAGATCCTGCAGATGATCGGGACCCAGAAGAAGACCGGCTGCCTGCTGCTCAGCCGCGCCGGCGACAACCTGGTGGTCTACGTGAGCGACGGCCGGGTGGTCTCGGCCCGCGAGCCGGGCATGCGCGCGGACGACCCGCTGCTCGCCCTGCTGCGCGGCATCCACCGGCTGCCCGACGAGCAGTACCGCGGCCTGCTCACCCTCCACCGCGAGACCGGCCGCGACCTCGAGGACCTGCTGGTCACCGGCCGGTACATGGAGCAGGAGGAGCTCGCCGCCTACGTCGAGCGGCAGATCCTCGACACGATGCTCCAGCTCTCCCGCTGGGATTCCGGCAGCTACCGCTTCGACCCGGCGCTCGCCTGGAAGGGTCCGCCGCTCGTCCGGCTCAGCACGGAGGGGGTGCTGATCGAGGCGGCCCGCCGCGTGGACGAGCAGAAGCGGTTCGGCCCCCTGTTCGCGGACCCCCACCAGGTGCTGGGGGTGCGCGACCTGCCGGACCCCGAGGAGCCGCTCACCGACGAGGAGCGCGAGCTGTTCGGGATCATCGACGGGCGCCGCACCCTGGCGGAGGTCACCGAGGCCGCTCCGCTCACCGAGTACGAGACGCACGAGGCGCTCCACCGCCTGATGGAGGCGGGCTGGGTCGAGAAGGCGGGCCGGCGCGATCCCGGCGCCGCCGCCCCGGCCGCCCCCGCGCGCCCGGCCCCGGTCGAGCGGCGGGCGATGGCGCGCGAGCTGTTCGTGACCGCGGCTGCCCTGCTGGTCGTCGCCGCGCTGCTGGCGGGCGGGCACTACGCGCCGCGGGCGACCGCCGCCGACCCGGCGCAGACCGACGTGTTCGTCGCCACCCAGCTGCGCGACCTGCGCAAGGTGCTGGACCTCTACCGGCGCGAGTACGGCGCCTACCCCGAACGGCTCGAACGGCTGGTCGAGGACCACTGGCTGGCGGCCCGCGGGCTCCAGGTGCCGGGCCACCGCCTGCGCTACCGGCGCGAGGCGGCCGGCGCCGACTACCGCCTGCGCCTCGAACGCACGCGCTGAGCGCGGTTCAGCCCGCCGACGTCCACCAGTCGAGCGCGGCGGCCAGGTCGTCGAACACCCGGTCGGGGGGCGGCTCGCCGCCGCCGTCCGCCCGCTCCTCCTCGCGCCCGTAGCCGGTCCGTACCAGCACCCCGCGGCCGCCGGCGCGGCGCCCCGCCGCCGCGTCGATCCGCTTGTCGCCGATCATCACCGAGGCGCCCAGCGCCAGGTGGAGGTCCTCGGCCGCGCGCTCGAGCAGGCCCGGCCTCGGCTTGCGGCACGGGCAGTCCTCCTCCGGCCGGTGGGGACAGAAGTAGATCGCGGCCAGCTCGACCCCGTGCCCGCGCAGCAGCGCGCGCAGCCGGGCGTTCACGGCGTGCACGGCCGCCTCGGCGAAGCGGCCGCGCCCCACCCCCGACTGGTTCGACACCACGACCACCGGCGCCTCGGTCTCGACCAGACCGCGCAGCGCCGCACCGACGCCGGGCAGCAGCTCGACCGCGTCCGGGTCGGCGAGGTAGCCGACCTCGCGCACCAGCGTGCCGTCCCGGTCGAGGAACACCGCCGGTCGCGCCGCACCCCCGCGCTGGCGCGCCAGCGCCCGCTCGCACGCACGCTCGAGCACCTCGGTGTCGGGATGGGCCGCGTCCGGCGCCGTGGCCGGCGGACCGGCGCTCCACAGTCCCACCCGCTCGCGGGCGAGGCCGCGCGGGTCGGCGGCCAGACGCGCCGCCTCCCCGTCCGCCACCAGGCCGGCCGAGAACCCCGCGTCCCATGCCCAGCGGTCGATCCACCGCCAGCGGCCGAGGGCGTCGAGGTCGAGGTCGAGCAGCATCACCCGAGCGCCGGCGCGCCAGCCGGCGCGCGCGACGCGGAACGGTGCCCCCGCCCCGCCCACGACCACCTCGGCCGGCCCGGCCGGGCGGCCGCCGGCGGCCAGCCACTCGACCTCGTGCCCGCGCCGCGCCAGCGCGCCGAGCGCGGCCGCCATGCGCTCCCGGCCGGGGCCCAGCGTGTCGCCGCGCGCCAGCACCCTCACGCGCCGGCCTCCCGGCACACGCCGTCCACCTCGTCGAGCGCGATCGCGTCGAGGCAGGCGTAGCCGATGCGGCAGGTGCGGCGGAAGCAGGGCGAGCAGACCGGCGGGTGCTGGACCACCCGCACCGCCGGCCCCAGGGCGGCGGTCCACGCGCTCGAGGTCGAGCCGTAGAGCGTGACGGTCGGCGTGCCGACCGCGCCCGCCAG
>CAZKQE010000256.1:0-206 GCA_964554725.1 uncultured bacterium | reverse complement strand
CACACGGCGAGGCTCGCCCCGGCCGCCAGTCCGGCCAGCGTGGGCAGGTCGGTCGCGCCGGCGACCGCGACCACCCCCGGGCCGCCCTCGGCGGCGACCCGCTCGCAGGTCGCCCGCTCGGCCGCGGTGCCGCACACCAGCACCGCGAGCCCGCGCGCCGCCAGCCGCCGCGCCAGCGCCGCGTACCGCGCCGCCGGCCACTCGCG
>CAZKQE010000255.1:0-4431 GCA_964554725.1 uncultured bacterium | reverse complement strand
GGGCGGCCGCACGGTGGGCGCGGGCGTCGTCGCCGAGATCGTGGCGTAGGGAGCGGGAGCCATGCGCGACCAGGTGACGCTGGCCTGCAACGACTGCAAGCGCCGGAACTACATCACGAAGAAGAACAAGCGGCTCCATCCGGACCGGGTCGAGTTCCGCAAGTACTGCAACTTCTGCCGGAAGCACACGGCGCACAAGGAAACACGGTAGCGGGTCGCGCGGGCGGCCGGGGACCGGGGGCGCGGCGGGGCCGCGACACGGACCGGCGCCGGTCGCGCGACCGGTAGGCCAGTAGCTCAGTCCGGTTAGAGCACCGGTCTCCAAAACCGGGGGTCGGGGGTTCGAATCCCTCCTGGCCTGCCATGACGACCGGCGGAGTCCGGGGTCGGAACGCCGGCCGCGGGGCAGAGGGCGCACGCAGGGAGACCATGGAACAGAACGAGGCCAAGAGCGGTTCGCTGATCGCCCGCACCCGGGAGTTCGTCCAGGACGTCCGGGTCGAGGCGACCAAGGTGAGCTGGCCCACACCCATCGAGCTGCGGGACTCGACCGTGGTCGTCGTCGTGACGGTGCTGCTGGTGTCGGTGTTCCTGTTCATCATCGACCGCGTGCTGACGGCGGCGCTGGGACTGCTGTTCCGCTGAAGCCGGAACCCCCCGGCCCGGCGGTCCTCCGCCGGCGGCCGGGACAACGCGAAGGACGGGAAGAGGCATGTCCAAGAAGTGGTACGTGGTCCACACCTATTCGGGCCACGAGAACAAGGTGAAGACGAACCTCGAGAAGGCGATCCACTCCGCCGCGCTCGAGGATCAGTTCGGCCAGATCCTCGTCGCGACCGAGGACTTCGCCGAGATGAAGGACGGCAAGCGGAAGATCTCGAAGCGCAAGACCTTCCCGTCCTACGTCATGATCGAGATGGAGTTGAACAACGAGACGCGGCACGTGGTGCAGAACGTCCCGGGCGTGACCCGCTTCATCGGCTCGGGGCAGAACGCGATCGCGCTGAAGGAGAACGAGGTCCGGCGCATCCTCGGCCAGATGGAGGCCACGAAGGCCAAGCCGGTGCCGAGCGTCTCGTTCCGGATCGGCGACCACGTACGGGTCGTGGACGGGCCGTTCAGCGCCTTCTCCGGGGTCGTGGACGAGGTCAACAACGAGCGTGGCAAGGTCAAGGTCATGGTCAGCATCTTCGGCCGGGCCACGCCAGTCGAGCTGGACTTCCTGCAAGTCCAGCCGGTCTAACGAGGAGCGGGATCGATGGCCAAGCCCATCCAGGCGATGGTGAAGCTTCAGTGCAACGCCGGCAACGCGACCCCGGCCCCGCCGGTCGGTCCCGCGCTCGGTCAGCACGGCATCAACATCATGGAGTTCTGCAAGCAGTTCAACGCGCGCACCCAGCACCAGGCGGGACTCGTGATCCCGGTCGTGATCAGCGTCTACAGCGACCGCTCCTTCACGTTCATCACCAAGACGCCGCCCGCGGCGGTGCTGCTGAAGCGGGCGGCCGGGCTGGCCAAGGGCTCGGGGGTGCCGAACCGCACCAAGGTCGGCACGGTGAGCCGGGCCCAGGTCCGCGAGATCGCGGAGCTGAAGGCTCCGGACCTCAACTCCGGCAGCGTCGAAGCGGCCGAGCGGATGGTGATGGGCACCGCCCGCAGCATGGGCATCGAGATCGCCAACTAGGAAGGAAAGGACCGAATGGTTCGCCTGGACAAGGAAGACGCGGAGCTGCTGTTGAAGGGGAAGACCCCGCACGAGATCTACGAGATCGTGCGTGATCTGGTCTCCAAGGCGCCGGGTGCGAAGATCAACGACTTCTCCGACACGCTCGAGTGGGTGGTGAAGGAAGGCTACGCCACCGAGGCCGAGCTGGACGCGGTCGAGGAAGCCGTCGAGGGCGAGGGCAGCTGACTCGCCGGGGCGTCCCGCCCTGCGGGCGCCCGGCCACGGGACAGGAGCCGACGGGGGGCGCGCGCCGACGGGTGCGGGGCCCGGCCCGCGGCGCTTCGGCATCACACCTCGAACGCGTGGGAGTGACGGTTCGAGCCGTCACGCAGGAACCACGGGAGGACGCATGCAGCATGGCAAGAAGTACCGCGCCGCCGCCGAGCTGGCGGCGAAGGCCGGCCCGGTCCAGAACCTGGCGGAGGCCGTGAAGCTGGTCAAGCAGACCGCGCGCGCGAAGTTCGACGAGACCATCGTCGTCTCCTCCCACCTGGGCGTCGACCCGCGGCATTCGGACCAGCTGGTCCGCGGCACCGTGGTGCTGCCGCACGGGACCGGCAAGAGCCTGCGGGTGCTGGTGCTGTGCCGCGGCGAGAAGGTCAAGGAGGCCGAGGCGGCCGGGGCGGACTTCGCCGGCTCCGACGAGTACGTCAAGAAGATCCAGGACGGCTGGCTCGACGTGGACGCGATCGTCGCCACCCCGGACCTGATGGGCGAGGTGGGCAAGCTCGGACGGGTGCTGGGGCCGCGCGGCCTGATGCCGAACCCGAAGAGCGGCACCGTCACCTTCGACGTCGCCAAGGCGGTCAACGAGCTCAAGGCGGGCAAGATCGAGTTCCGGGTGGACAAGGGCTCGAACGTCCACGCGCCGGTCGGCAAGGCCTCGTTCAGCGAGGAGAAGCTGCTCGAGAACACCGCGATGTTCCTGCGCGAGCTGATGCGCGCCCGGCCGCAGGCCGCCAAGGGCACGTACATCCGCAGCCTCACGCTGAGCGCCACGATGGGGCCCGGCATCACGCTCGACCCGGCGGCCGTCACCGCCGACATCGCCCACTAGGAGGACCGATGGCCACCCCGCAGAAGATCGAGATCCTCCGCGACACCCAGGAACGGATCCGCGAGGTGCGCGGCATCTACCTGGCCGACTTCAGCGGCATGAGCGTCGAGAAGCTCTCGCTGCTGCGCAAGCGCTGCCGCGAGCAGCGGGTGCAGTTCCGCGTCATCAAGAACACGCTGCTGAAGCGCGCGTTCAACGACCGCGGGATCCGCGAGCTCGACCCGTTCCTCGAGGGTCCGACCGGGCTGGTGTTCTGCCCCGACAACGAGATGTCGCCGGCGAAGATCCTCGCCGACTTCGCCAAGGAGCACGAGCGGCCGCGGGTCAAGGCGGCGGTCGTGGACGGGCGGCTGTTCGACGAGAAGGCGATCGCGGTGCTGGCGACGCTGCCGAGCCGCGAGGTGCTGCTGTCCCAGGTCCTCAGCGTGTTCATCGCGCCGATGACCCAGTTCCTCGGCGCGATCGAGGCGACGCTGCGGCTGCCGGCCGTGATGGCGGACGTGCTCGAGAAGGAGAAGCAGAAGGCATCCTGACCGGAGACCCGCCGGGCGGCCCCCCTCGCCGCGAGGGATGAGGGGCGCCGGGACCGGCTGACGCTGTTCACACCAGGAACCAGGCAACATCAGAAGGAGAATCCCAACATGTCCGCTGCCATCGACCAGGTGCTCGACCTCATCGGCAACATGACCGTGCTCGAGCTGTCGGAGCTGAAGAAGAAGTACGAGGACAAGTTCGGCGTCACCGCCGCGGCCCCCATGATGGCGATGCCCATGGGCGGCGGCGCGGGGGGCGGCGCGGCGGTCGAGGAGCAGACCGAGTTCGACGTCATCCTCACCGGCGCGGGGGACAAGAAGATCCAGGTCATCAAGGTGGTGCGCGAGCTGACCGGCCTCGGCCTCAAGGAGGCGAAGGACCTCGTCGACGGCACGCCCAAGCCGGTGAAGGAGAAGGTCACCAAGGCGGAGGCCGCGGAGATGAAGGCCAAGCTCGAGGAGCAGGGCGCGGCCGTCGAGATCAAGTAGCGGTTCGGCCGGGAGTCGTTGCACGGCCCCGGCGCGAGGGCGACGCGCGATCGGGCCCGCAGGGTCCCCGCACTCCGGTGCGACGGGAGACCCTCCGGGACCCGGTGCGACGGACCCGCCCATCGGCGCCGACGGGCTCATGCTTCTTCATCGAGAAAGGCGGCACCCTTGAAGACTGCACGCCGGAAGGACCGGAAGAGCTTCTCGAAGATCGACCGCGAGTGGGATCTGCGCATCCCGAACCTGCTCGAGGTCCAGCTCAAGAGCTTCCGCGATTTCCTCCAGATGGACATGGACCCCCTGCGGCGCCGCAACGAGGGCCTGCAGGAGGTGTTCAGCGGGGTCTTCCCCATCAGCGACCCGCGGGAGCTGTTCGAGCTCCAGTTCGTCGCGTACGAGATCGGCGAGCCGAAGTACTCGATGGACGAGTGCGTCGAGCGCGACCTCTCCTACTCGGCGCCGCTCAAGGCCCGTCTGCGCCTGGTCACCCGTGAGGAGGTCGACGGGGTCAAGCGCGACAAGGACGTGATCGAGCAGGAGGTGTACCTCGGCGAGCTGCCGCTGATCACCGACAGCGGCACCTTCATCATCAACGGGGCCGAGCGCGTGATCGTCTCGCAGCTCCA
>CAZKQE010000254.1:0-4514 GCA_964554725.1 uncultured bacterium | reverse complement strand
CGCGCGGCGTCCCGGCTCGCGTGGGCGGCGGTGGCCGCGCTCGCGGTGCTGCTGCTCGACCGGCTGGTGCCGCAGGCCGCGCGTGCGGTGCTCGCCGAGGACGAGTGCTTCCACGCCGCGGCCGCGCACTGGATCGCCGCGCACGGCCGGCTGCCGGAGCGCCTCCCCGAGTTCTACGGCGGCCTCTTCTACTCCTATCCGCCGCTCCTGCACCTGCTCGGGGCGGCGTGGACCCGGCTCTTCGCGGGAGCGGCGCTGCCGCTCCTCAGCCTGACGCTCCACGCCGGGCTGGGGCTCGCGCTGGCCGGGGTCCCGGCGCCGGGGATCGCCGGTGCGGCGCGGCGCTGGGCGCTGTGGCTCGTGCTGCCCCATGCCACGCTCGCCACCTACGGCGTCCGCTTCTACGCCGAGACGCTGGCCTGCCTGCTCGGGGTCGTGGTGGCGCTGCTCTTCCTGCGGCTGGCGGCGAACGGGCGCGCGCGCGACGGCGCGCTGCTGGGGCTGGCGGGAGGGCTCGCGCTGCTGGCCAAGAACACCGCACTGGTCGTGCCGCTGCTGCTGCTCGCGTTCGTCGTGGTGGCGGCCGTGCGCCGGCGCGGCGATGCCGCGCGCGCCGGGCTGCTGGCGCTGGCGGTGGCGCTGGCGGTCGCCGCCCCGATGCTGGTGCGCAACCAGACGCTGTTCGGCAGCGCGGTGTACCCGGGCCTCGCGCCCGACGCCGACCCGTGGCTCGCGGCCCTCAACCACACGCGGTTCGGCGCCGACCCGCGCCGGTTCGCGCGCGGGGTCGCGGCGATGGTCGGGGCCCCGCTCAACGTCTGGGGAGCGCTCGCCGCCGCCGCGGCGGTGCGGCGGCGGCGGCACGACGCCGCGACCGGGCTGCTGGCGACGGCGGCGGCCGGCGTCGGCCTGGCGCTGCTCTCGCCCCACCACGAGGCGCGCCACCTGCTGCCGCTGGTGCCGATCGTGGCGCTCGCGGGCGCGGTCGTGCTGCACGACGTCCTGCGGCCGCGCCCGCGGGCGGCGGCGGCGGTCGAGGTCGCCCTGGCCGGCCTGGCGCTCGCCGGCGTGCTGGGGCTGGGGGACGTCCGCACCCGGCATGACCCGCCGGCGTCGCGCCGGGAGGCGTTCGCCGCGGTGCGCGCGCGGGTGCCGGAGGGGGAGACGGTGCTGAGCCTGTGGACCTACGAGACCGCGTGGCACGGCGGGCGCCCGGCGACCTGGCCGATCCCCTGGGGCCAGGCGGACCGCGGTCCGGCGGCGCTGTTCCGCGAGCGCGACCCGGACCGGTTCCGCGGCGGGCTCGACCGGCTCGGGATCCGCTGGCTGCTGCTGGTCGCAGGGCCGGGCGCCGACCGGTTCGACAGCGCCAACTACCCGGCGACCCTGGTGGCGTGCGTCGAGGCGCTGATCGCGCGCGGCGAATTGCGCGAGGCGTGGCGCGCGTCCGGGCTCCGACTGGTCGGGCGGGCCACGCCCGCGGATCAGATCCCGGCCAGCTCGCCCGGCAGCGGGCGCTCGCGGGCGAGCGCCGCGCACTCGCCCGGCGGCAGCACCGCGTCCTCGACCACCACGCCGCGCAGCAGCGCGAGCGGGACACGCTCGAAGTAGACGTTGCGCGGCTCGACCCCGGGCGCGGGCGTCTTCCACACCTCGTCGGCGGGCATCTCGACGATCCGCAGCGCCGGGGTGGCGGCGGGCAGGAACTTGCGGCGCTCGGCGAGCGCGTAGACCGGCACCGAGTGCTCGCGGGCGGCGAGGGCGGCGGCGAACGAGCCCAGCTTGTTGAACACCCCCTGGTCCGTCACCGCGTCGGCGCCCAGCCACACCGCGCGGGCCTGCGAGAGGAGCAGCGGCAGCGCCGCGTCCACCACCAGCCACACCGGCACGCCGGCGGCGGCGAGGTCGGCCGCCAGCGTGCGCCCCTCGTAGCGCGGCCGGCTCTCGGCGACCAGCACCCGCGGCTCGCGGCCGGCGCGGCGGGCGGCGAGGACCGCCTCGCGCACCAGCCCGCTCGCCGAGAGCGTGGCGATCCAGCCGCCGCGCTCGGTGAGGAGGCCCCCCGCCTGGCGCGCCACGGCGCGGCGGGCGGCGATCAGGTCCTCGCGCTCGGCCGCGCAGGACGCGGCGATCGCCCGGCGCACGTCCGCCGCCGGCTCGCCGCGGGCGAGCCCGCCGTCGGCGACCGCCAGCGCGCGCGCGGCGAGCTGGTGGACCAGCGCCAGCGTGGGCTGGGCGCGCGGGGCCTCGCGCAGCCACGCGAGCAGGGCCGCCCGCAGGTCGGGCGCGGACGGCGAGCGGTCGGTCGCCAGCCAGCGCTCGAGCTCGGCGAGGAACGCGAGCGCCACGTCGCCGGCGCCCGAGGTGCGGTCCCCGGCAAACGAGGTCACGGGGCGAGCCAGCGGAAGGCCGGGTGGACGAACGCCAGCAGCGCGTGGAGGCCCAGCAGGCCGAGCGCCACGAAGGCGGCCAGCCCGAGGCGCTCGGCGCGCGCCACCGCGCGCGGCCCCAGGTCGAGCCCCCAGGGGCCGGCGAGGGCGGCCAGTCCGTTGCCGAAGTGGAACGCCGCCGCGAGCACGCCCAGCGCGTGGAAGGCGAACCCCAGCGGGTGCTCGAGCTGCCGCGCCATCAGGTCGAACAGGTCCGGCGTCCCGCGCAGGCGTGCCAGCGAGAGGCGGGTGGCCGAGACGTGGAACACGACGTAGACGACGAGGAGGAACCCGCTCGCCCGCTGGGCGATCAGCATCCACCCGCGCGGGAACCCGCGCGCGTCGCCGGCCGCCTGGGGCGAGAGCCCGAGCGCCACGCCGAGCGCCACGTGGAACAGCATCGGCAGCGCGATCGCGAACACCTCGATCGCGACCAGGCCGGGGATGCGGCCAATCGCGGCCGCCGCCCGGTCGAACACCGCGGCGCCGGCGATCGCCCGCGCGTTCGTGGCGAGGTGGGAGAGCAGGAAGAGGCCGACCGGGAGGGCGCCGGTCCAGACCTGGAGCCGCTTGAGGCGGAGATAGCTCCGATCGGTGAGCGGCATGGGACGGCCTCGCCTCCGGGGGGACGGTCAGGGGACGTCCCGCACGATAGGGCAGGGGCGGCCGGGAGGCCAGACGCGGACCGCCGGTCGCCGGGGAGGGGCGACCGACGACCCGGCCCGTTCAGCGTCGCGGGCCGGTCACGCCCCGGCGGACTCGCGCGCGCGCAGGATCTCGCCGCTCGCCTCGCGGGCGGCCCACTGCCGTTCGAGCCACTCGAGGAACCACACCACCTCGGTCGAGGAGGGCAGCCCGAACTCGGCCGCCGACGCCGTGCGCCCGACCGCGACGGCGATGCCGCCGCGCTCGCGCACCAGCCGGTGCACCGGCTCGTCGATCGTGTCGTCGCCGAAGTAGAACAGCAGCCCGCCGGCGTCGCGGCCCTCGAGCCACAGCTGGAGCGCCGCCGACTTCTCCCACGACACCGCCGGCATCACCTCGAAGACGCGCTTCCCGTGGACGAGCTGCGCGGCGGACGCGAACGGCCGCACCCGGCGGCGCACGCCGGCGCCGAAGGCCGGCTGCAGCGCGCCCGCCACCGCCCGGTAGTGAAGCGCGTAGGAGAAGCGCTTGTCCTCGACCCAGGCGCCGGGGAAGCGGCCGCACCACGCCTCGAGCGACGCGCGGAGCTCCTCCGGGAGACGGGCCCCGGGGGGCAGATGGACCTGCCGGCGGCCGTGCTCGTCGCGGCTCTCGAGCCCGCCGGAGCCGGCGAGGAACAGGGGCCCGCCGTCGAACTCGCGCTCGAGGTCGTCGAGCCGCCGGCCCGACAGCACCGCCAGGTGCGCGTCCGGGTGGCCGGCCAGCCGCCGCAGCACCTCGCGTGCGCGGTCGGGCACGACCACGTCGTCCGGGTGCTCGGCGATGGGGGTCAGGGTGCCGTCGTAGTCGCTCGCGAGCAGCAGGGCGTCCGACGACCCGATCCGATGGGAGAGCTCGCTGAGGGACAGCCACAACGATTTGAGTCTGGGCATGCATCCATCCTTCCTGGGGAGCAAGGGTGGAGAGTCCCGACCCGTCCGGATTCGGCGCCCGGTGGGCCCCGGTCGGCCCTGGCGCCGGCAACGGACTCCGGTCACCGACAGCGCTCCTCAGGGTCGGCCATCGGGGCGGCCGCGTCAACCGCAGAGCGAACGCGCCCCCGCCCGGCGGTCGTTGGCAGGCCCCGGGGGCTGTGGTAACTTCCCCGCCAGCAAATGATAACGGCGGCCGGGGGCGGCACGGGCCCCGGTGGCGTCGTCCCATCGCATGCGCCGACCGGCGACCGCGCGAGGGGGTCCGCGGTGGCGGGCTCCGCTCCGGCGCGCGACCGGTCGCCGCTGCGCTCCGTTGGCCCGGCCGTCCGCCGGGCACGCCCGGAGTCCTCACTCTCCGAATCCCCATGACGACATCGGTAGCCGAGCGGATCCAGCACCAGCTGCTGCCCCGCGTCTCCAAGCCCAACCGCTAACTGGGCATCGCCCTCCATGCGCCACACTAGCC
>CAZKQE010000253.1:2943-4526 GCA_964554725.1 uncultured bacterium | reverse complement strand
TTCATCGCCCTCCGCAGCTTCTAGCGGGTCGGCGGCGCGCAGGACATCTCGGTCGACATCCGGATCGTCGCCGCGACGAACAAGGACCTCGAGGCCGAGGTGCGGGCGGGGCGCTTCCGCAGCGACCTCTACTTCCGCCTCAAGGTGGTGCGCATCCACCTGCCGCCCCTGCGCGAGCGCGATGAGGACATCCTGCTGCTGGCGCGCCACTTCGTGCGGGAGTTCGCGCGCAAGTTCCAGAAGCGCTTCACCGACCTCGCGCCGGCCGCCCAGCAGCCGTTCCTCGCCTACCGCTGGCCCGGCAACGTGCGGGAGCTGCGGAACGTCATCGAGCGCGTGGTGCTGCTCGAGGACGACGCGCTGATCGAGGTCGGCCACCTGCCGCCGGAGCTGCTGGGGCGACAGGTGGCCGGGGACGAGGCGATCCCGCTGCCGACGCTGGCGCAGATCGAGGCCGACCACATCGGCGAGGTGCTGCGCCTCACCGCCGGCAACAAGAGCCGCGCCGCGCGCATCCTCGGCATCTCGCGCCAGGGGCTGATCGAGAAGCTGCGCCGCCTGCGCATCGAGGAAGGCATCGGTCGTCAAGTCTCTTGACACTCCCAAGGAACTGGACACCGCCTGTCATCCTGCATGCCGACAGTGGCTTAGCCGCCGACGACCGCGTAATCCCCAAGGAACTTGACGCTTAGAGTGGTTATCCACCGCGTCATCCACAGCGCCGGCGTCCGCTCGCGCGCTCCCGCGACAAGATCTTTCTCCATTTCCACAATCACTTAGGGTGGATCGCCCGGCCCGGGTGGGCGCGATGGCACGTCGGCTGCTGATGGCGTCCCCGAGGCCACGTGCGACGCTCGGGCGCCGCACGACTGTGCCGCCTCGGCCGCGAGGTACGCGGCCGCCGCCAGTGTGGCGGCGAGTGCAGGCGATCTCGCCGCATGGACGAGACTCTCGAGGAGGTGATTTCCCCATGGCGAAGAAGAAGGCTGCGAAGAAGAAGGCCACGAAGAAGAAGGCCGCCAAGAAGAAGAAGTAAGCAGGGTTCTGGACCTGGCACGTCCTCGGGGGATTGGTCGGCGGTTTCCGTTGGCCAATCCCCGACTGCTGTCGGGTCCACGGTGGGTCGGAGCGGGCTGCGCGGGGATCCGTCCTCTCGTCGCCCGGTGCGGGGCGGGCGAGTGTCGCCGCCACCGCGCGGGGTGAGCCCGCCGGTTCCGCCGCGCGCGCCGCACGGCCGCCGGCGTTCCGAGTTCCGATCCCCGCCGCGCCGGGGAGGCTGGGCTGGGGGCCTTGTGCTAGGGCTAGCCGTCTTCCTCCAGCCGCAGAGCGACGGCTCGCCCACGGAAGGGTGAGCCGTTCGCGTGACCGGCCGGACGCGGACCCGCCGCCCGGGCGTCCGCCCTTCGGCGCCGCGCCCGCGCGGCCCGGCCAGGCGTCCCGGGTCCGGCGCCGCGGGCGGCGACGCGCCTGCTATAGTCCCGGCTCCGTGCCGGCCCCCCCCCCCCACGCGCCCCCCCCCGGGGCCGGGACCAACCCCCCCCCCCCCCCCCCCCCCCCCACCGCCCCCCCGGGGGGGGGGCACG
>CAZKQE010000253.1:0-2933 GCA_964554725.1 uncultured bacterium | reverse complement strand
CGCGCCTGCTATAGTCCCGGCTCCGTCCCGACCCGCCCTCCCTCGATCCCGCCCGGTGCTCCGTGACGATCCCCGCCCCCGAGCCCGCCCCGACCATCCGCATCCGCGGGGCGCGACAGCACAACCTCAAGGACATCGACCTCGACCTGCCGCGCGGCCGGCTCACCGTCATCACCGGCGTCTCGGGGTCGGGGAAGTCGTCGCTGGCGTTCGACACCCTGTACGCCGAGGGCCAGCGGCGCTACGTCGAGTCGGTGTCGAGCTACGCGAAGCAGTTCCTCGACCGGCTGCCGCGACCCGACGTGGACGCGATCCACGGCATCACCCCGGCGGTCGCGATCCGCCAGGTGTCGGCGGCGCGCAGCGCCCGCTCCACGGTCGGGACGGCGACCGAGATCCACGACTACCTGCGGCTGCTGTTCGCCCGCCTCGGCACCGTCCACTGCGGCTCCTGTGACCGCCCGGTGCTCGCCGACAGCCCGCAGTCGATCGCCCGCGAGGCCGCCGGCTGGGCGGCGGGCGAGACCCTGCTGGTGCTGGCGCCGGTCCCGCTCTCGCCGCGGCTGTCCTGGGCCGAGCAGGCCGGGCACCTGCTCACGGCGGGGTTCACCCGCATCCTGTCCGGGGAGCAGGTGGTCCCGCTCGACCCGCTGCCGGCGCTCCGCCGCGGGACCCGGGAGGCGCGGGTGGTGGTGGACCGCTTCACCTGGCGGGCGGAGGAGACCCAGCGGCTGGTGGACTCCTGCGAGCAGGCCTTCCGCCGCGGCGAGGGCCGCCTCGAGCTGAGGCGCGGCGACCGCCCGCGCGAGCGCCGCAGCGAGCGCTGGGAGTGCGCCCACTGCGGCACGGCGGCGATGCGGCCGGAGCCGGCGCTGTTCTCGTTCAACAGCCCGCTCGGCGTCTGCCCGACCTGCCGCGGGTTCGGGGACGTCCTCACGTTCACCGAGGACCGCATCGTCCCCGACCCGGGCCGGACGCTGCGCGAGGGGGCGCTCGACCCGTGGGCGCGCTCGTGGCGCCGGGTGTTCTGGCCGCGGCTGGAGAAGCTCGCCCGCGAGCGCGACATCGCCCTCGACACGCCGTGGCGCCGGCTGCCGGCCGCGCACCGGCGGCTGCTGCTCGAGGGCGGCGAGGGCTTCCGCGGCGCGATCCCCTTCCTGCAGCGGCTGCAGGCGAAGTCCTACAAGGCCGGGAACCGCTTCATCGTGAAGCGCTACCAGAGCTCGCTCCCGTGCGCGACGTGCGGCGGCCGGCGGCTGCGGGCCGAGGCGCTGCGGGTGCGGCTCGGCGGCCGCTCGATCGCCGACCTGTGCGCGCTGACGGTCGCCGAGGCGGCCGGGTTCCTGTCCGGCCTCGCGTTCACCGGCGGGGAGCGGACGGTGGCGGGCCCGGTGCTGGTCGAGCTCGAGTCCCGCCTGCGCTTCCTGCTGCGCGTGGACCTCGGCTACCTGACCCTCGACCGCATGACGCGCACCCTGTCCGGGGGCGAGGCGCAGCGGATCGAGCTCGCGAACGCGCTCGGCGCCAACCTCGCCGACACCCTCTACGTACTCGACGAGCCGACGGTCGGTCTCCATCCGCGCGACAGCGAGCGGCTGGCGGCGATGCTCGAGGAGCTGGCGGGGCGAGGGAACACGCTGGTGGTGGTCGAGCACGAGCCGCTGCTCATGCGCGCCGCGCATCACGTCGTGGACCTGGGGCCGGGCGCGGGGGAGCAGGGCGGCCGGGTGCTCTACGCCGGGCCGGGCGGCGACGCGCTGGCCGCGGCCGGCACCGAGACCGCGCGCTACCTCACCGGCGAGCAGCGGGTCGCGCGCGCGCCGGTGGCGGGTGCGCCGGAGCGCTTCATCACGGTCGAGGGGGCGACCCACCACAACCTGAAGGACGTCACCGCCCGCTTCCCGGTCGGGCGGCTCACGGCGGTGACCGGGGTCTCCGGCTCGGGCAAGAGCAGCCTGGTCGAGGAGGTGCTCCATCGCGCCGCCCGCCGCGCGCTGGGCGATCCGGGCGCCGAGGAGCCGGGCGCGCACCGGGCGGTGCGCGGGCTCGAGGCGGTGCGGCGGGTGGTGCTGGTGGACCAGTCGCCGATCGGCCGCTCGCCGCGCTCCTGCCCGGTCACCTACCTCGGCGCCTACGCGCCGCTGCGCGCGGTCTACGCCGCGCAACCGGCGGCGCTGGCGCGCGGCCTGCGCGACGGCGCGTTCTCGTTCAACACCGCGGGCGGGCGCTGCGAGCACTGCGAGGGGGCCGGGTGGGTGACGGTCGAGATGGTGTTCCTCGCCGACCTGCTGGTGCCGTGCGAGATGTGCGGCGGCGACCGCTTCCGGCGCGAGGTGCTCGAGGTGCGCTACCGGGGCGTCAGCATCCGCCAGGCGCTCGACCTCACCGTGGACCAGGCGTTCGAGCACTTCGCGCGCGAGCCGCGCTTCACGCGCAAGCTGATGACGCTGCGGCGCGTCGGCCTCGGCTACCTGCGTCTCGGCCAGCCGGCGCCGCAGCTCTCGGGCGGCGAGGCGCAGCGCCTGAAGATCGCGCGCGAGCTGTCCGAGCCGGGCGAGGGGGCGGGGCTCTACCTGCTCGACGAGCCCACCGTCGGCCTCCACTTCGCCGACGTCCAGCGGCTGCTCGACGTGCTCGACGACCTGGTCGGGCGCGGCGACACCGTGGTCGTGGTCGAGCACAACCTGGACGTCATCCGCAACGCCGACTGGATCGTGGACCTGGGGCCCGACGGCGGCGGGGGCGGCGGCGAGCGGGTGGCGGAGGGGAGCCCCGCGGAGGTGGCCCGCGCCGGCCGCTCGCACACCGGCCGCTTCCTGCGCGAGACCGCGGTCCCGGCGGGGTCCGCTACAGCGCCCGCCGCGGCGGCACGACCAGGTTCGCGAGCAGCAGCCCCGCGGCCAGCGCGGTCGCGAGCACGATCAGGGTGAACA
>CAZKQE010000252.1:0-4526 GCA_964554725.1 uncultured bacterium | reverse complement strand
CCATGGCGGGTCGCGAGCGATGCCCGCTCGAATGCGCGATTGACGGTACAGGGGGAGTCTAGCGTCCCGTTCGAGCCCGCGCTTCCACCCCCTCGGCGGGATCGTCGGCGTTCTGAATCTCGTACCTCGTCCCTCCCCCGAGGAGGCCGCCGTGCGGACCCGTCCGCTGTCCCACCGCGCCCGGCGTTCCCGTTTCGCGTACCGCACCATCGTCGTCCTCCTGCTCTGCGGCTCGACCATCACGCCGTCGATCCAGGGCGTGCTGGCCTCGACCAGCGGCCAGTGGTCGCCACTCCAGCCCGACCCCCTCCCCGGCGTCCCCATCCACATGGCGCTGGTACGCGGCGACGGCGCACCGTTCCACAGCCGGGTGGTCTGGTGGGGCGCCGAGGCGGGACACATGGGGGTGCTGGGCTGGAAGGCCGAGTCCGCCGACTGCGACGGCTTCCCGGATACGGTGCTCACCTCCGGCAACCTGGTCCCGATGCCGTTCTCCACGCCACCCCCGACACAGAACCTCTTCTGCGGCGGCCAGACCCTGCTCGCCACGGGAGAACTCCTCTCCGTGGGCGGGAGCGACGCCACGCTCGAGGGACTGCGCGACGCGTTCACCTACAGCCCCGCCGCCGGGATCGCGGGCGGTTCATGGACTCCCCGCACCGCCATGGGGCAGCATCGGTGGTATCCAACCACCACCGTACTTAGAGACGGACGGGTACTGGTGGCAGCCGGCCACAAGTACGATCATGTTTGGTCATACGGCGGCCGCCGCGACGGCGGGTTCCCGAGCGGTGCGAACGCCTACCTCCTCGACCGTTGCGGCCGCATCCCGCGCGGGAACTGGGATCCGGCCGCCCCCACCGTCGCCGCCGTGCCCGCGGACGGGCTCCCACCACCCCGTGAGGGACACTCGCTGGTCCACATGGACGCGCTCGAGGCGCCGTTCATGTTCGGGGGCAGGGGAAGTGACGGGAACCCGGTCCCCAGCGAGGTTTGGTATCTGGCGCGGGAGACAGGCGGTGCGACCGATGCCGACTATGAATACCCATGGACGAGGGTGCCGGACATCACCGGAGAGCTTCCCGCCCCCCGCAGCGAGCATATCGCCGTCGCGGTCTCGGGCAACGACATGATCGTCTTCGGTGGCCTGACCAAGAATGGGGGGACTGAGACGGCGCTCAACGACCTGTGGCGGCTCTCGAAGGATGTCTCAGGTTGGAACTGGAGCCAGGTGGAGACCTCCGGCGATCCACCATCGGCCCGCCTCGGCCATGCCGCCGTCTACGATGAGCACACTTACCTGGCCGGCACGCCGTCCGCCTTCACCGTCCGCCGCCTCATCGTCTTCGGCGGCACCGCACACAACCAGCCGGCAACCGACAGCGACGTCCACGTCTTCACCTTCGACCCCGACGACTTCGGCCAGGGTGCGTGGACGACCCATTCGCTCACGGGCGGCCCCGGGGCCCGCTACGACCACACGATGACGCTGACCCCCCACCCCTGGAATCCCCCCGGGCGCCGGATCGCCTGGATCTACGGCGGTCGAGACAGCAGCGACCCTCCCGACCTCGGAGGGCCGATCTGGCGTCTCAATCTCGATGCGGACGATCCCGGGGGCATCTCGTGGAGCAGCTTCACGCCCGACGCAGACCAGGTGAGGAACGCCTCCCCGGGCCATCTCAGCGGCCACGCCGCCATCTACGACCCGGTCATCAACCGGCTCTCGTTCCTCGGCGGGAGCACCGCGACCCCGGCGGACCGTCACGTCTTTCAATTGAACAACGCGCTGCCCTACGACACCTTGTCGACCACGGTGATCCCCGACTGGGGCCGTGGCGAGGAGATGGCGGTCGCGCTGTCGAACCACGCGATGGCGTTCGATCCCACGGCACTCGACCAGGATGCGAGCTTCGTCCAGGCATTCGCGCGCATCCCGGAGATCTACACGCCGGGCACCGGCGGCGGGTCCTGGGCCGTGCTCGACGACGCGGCGCGCGCCCCGAACTACTACCCGGTCAACTTCCTCGTGCCGCGGGTCCCGTTCAGCGCCACCACCTGCCGCGTGGTCGAGGTCGGGGACGATCGCCCGACCCGCTACCTCGACATCCCGACTTCGGGGAGCACCACGGGCCCGTGGCAGGTCCTTGGCGCGGGCATCAACGGCTTCGATCCGGACCCCGACTTCAATGCCAGCACCGGCGTCATGTATCAGCCCGGCAGGATCCTGATCGCGGGAGGGACGACCCTGGGTGGTGCGACCAAACTCGCCGCCACGCTCGATGTGGCGGGAACGACCGGCTGGGTCGCGGCTCCCTCGATGGACCGGCCCCGCTACTACCACAACCTGGTGCTGCTGCCGACCGGCGGGGTGCTGGCGGTGGGCGGGCTCGTCTACATCGACCCCAATCCAAAGAAGTTCGAAATGGAAGATGCCGTGCTGATCCCCGAATACTGGGAGCCGGGGGCCACCGGGTGGACCGGCCTCTCCAGTACGAACGCCGTGGTCCGCAACTACCACTCCACCGCGCTCCTGCTCCCCGATGGCCGCGTGCTGACCGGCGGCGGCTGGGGCAAGACGGGGAGTGAGCCCGGCACGCACAACCCCTACTGGAAGAAGCTCCAGCTCTTCTGCCCACCCTATCTCTTCGACGCGAACGACGATCCGGCCCCGCGCCCGGTCATCCAGTCGGCGCCGGCCACGATCCGCTGGCGTCAGCGGTTCACCGTCTGCGTCGAGGACACTACGGGCATCCGCTCCGCGTGCCTGATCCGGCCCGGGGCCACCACCCACTCGGTGGACATGAACCAGCGCTTCGTGCCGCTCACCATCGAGGGCCATGGCGGGAGCCCGCAGCGGCTGTTCCTCACCGCGCCGGCGAGCCCCGACTCGGCGCCCCCGGGCGACTACATGCTGTTCCTCGTCGGCACGAAGAGCGGAGCCACCTCCTACCCCAGCACTCCCTCGATCGCCCGGTGGGTGCGGGTGCAGGCGAGCGGGGACGACCTGTGCGACGTGGTCGCCCCGGCGCCGATCACCGGCTTCACGGCCGACATCGTGGGCTCGAATCAGATCTGGTTCACCTGGACCGGCCCCGGGGACGATGGTCAGATCCCCGCCTCGGGACCGCCCACGTCGTTCGAGCTCAGCGGCTCCAGCGATGAGTCCCTCCCGGGACTCGCCGGCAGCCCCGGGTCGGGCACGGTCGCGGGTCTCCATCCTTGCACCTGGTACAACTTCACGGTGTCCGCGTGGGACGACCAGCAGCAGCAGTCCACGCCGGTCGCGCTGGCGGTCGAGACCACCTGTGGCGGCGGGGGCGGCAGCGGCGAGTCCTCCGCCCGCGAGGTCTCGGGCCACGAGGAAGGGGGCGCGGGCTCCGCGGCCGGCTCGGCGCCCACCGCGGGGGCAGCGCCGACCGCGCTCGCGGCCTCGGGACGCGGCGCCGCCCCGACCGTGAGCGCCGCGAACCTCCAGTCCACTACCGGCCTGCTGGTGGTCGACACCCGGCGCGAAGGGGAGCGGGGCTGGCGCGTCACGCTCCACCTGCGCGAGACGCCGGCGGGTGCCGACCCGCCGCTCGCCACCATCACCGTCGAGCCGGGCGGCGGCGGCCCCGCGGACACGCTCGGCCGGTTCGAGCCGTCCGCGGCCGAGCACCTGCTCGGCCTCTGTTCGCTGCGCGAGCGCGGCCGGCTCGGCATCCCGGGTGTGCATCGGCTGGAGCGCGTGGTGCCCGGCCTCCGGACCCGCGACGGCGACCACGCGCTCACCGCCGCCCTCCACTCGCGGCTCGGTCCGCTCGCGGGCGGGTTCCTCGCCGCGGGCGGCGGGGTCGAGATGGTGCCCGGCGACTCGCTGGAACTCCTCTACACGGCCACCCCGGCGCCGCTCGCCGACGCCGCGAGCTGGTACGTGCTCGTGCGCCGCAGCTCGGACGCCCCGCCCATCCCGATGGGCTCGCGTCGCGGGCGGGTGGGCGAGACCCCGCCCGCGCGTTTCGCCCTCCACCAGAACCGCCCCAATCCGTTCCGCGGCACCACCACGATCGCCTTCGACCTGCCGGTCGAGAGCCCGGTCACGCTCGAGGTGTTCGACCTGCTCGGCCGCCGCGTCGCGGTACTCGCCGACGCCACCCATCCCTCCGGGCGCCACAGCGTCGAGTGGGACCTGCGCGACCTCGCCGGCGCCCGCGTGCGCCCCGGGGTCTACGCGTACCGGCTGACCGCCGGGGAGTACCGCGAGCGGAGGAAGATGAACGTGCTGGAGTGATGTCGCGGCGTCCCGTCCCCGGCGGCGATCAGCCCGGGCGCAGGCGGTCGTCTGCAATGCCCGGCGGCCGGTTCCGTGACGCGGGAAGCGAATCGAGGCCTACGCCCACACACCCGCGGAGAGAACCCCTGTCCCGCCCCTGCGTACCGCGGCTCAGTTGAGCCGGACGAACCGCCGCACCTGCGCGCGGCCCTCCGCCTCGTAGCGGACGAAGTAGACGCCGGCCGTCGCCCGGCCGCCGGCGGTGCGCCCG
>CAZKQE010000251.1:0-4541 GCA_964554725.1 uncultured bacterium | reverse complement strand
GCCGGCTGCCACCAGCATCTGACCGGGTGCGCGCAGCACGGTCGCACTTGGATACCATCGGTGCTGCCCCATCGGCGCACGCACCGTCCAGTCGCCGCCCGCGAGGCCCGGACCCGGGTTGTAGGTCAGCACATCGCGCAGCCCCTCCAGCGTCGGGTCGCTCCCACCGACCGACACCAGCTCCCCGGTGCTGAGCACAGTCTGGCCCCCGCAGAAGAGGTTCTGCGCCGGGGGCCCGTTGGAGAACGGGATCGGCACCAGGTTGCCGTTCGGAAGCCCGGGGTCGGGGAAGCCCGCGCAGCCCGCCTCGTCGGCGCGCCACCCCAGCACGCCTGCATGGCCCGCCTCGGCCCCCCACCACACCACCCGGCTGTGGAACGGGGCGTCGTCGCCGCGCACCAGCGCCATGTGCACGTGCACCCCGGCCATCTCGCTGGGCTGAAGGAGCGACCACTGTCCCAGCACCTGGGGCTGGGTTTGGCCCGGGACGGGAGCCGAGAGCAGCCCGAGCAGTACGCCGCCGACGATTGCGGCGAGGAGCGGGCCGCGGGAACGGGAGATGCGGCCTGCGCGGGCGAGGGAGCGGGCTTCCATGGCGGCCTCCTCGGGGGAAGGTCGAGGACGAGCCTTGCGCTGCTGCCGCCCGTACGGTGCGGCCGGGCTCGCAAACGGACGCTAGCCGCCCCTCCCCCCCGTGTGTCAGCATCATTCGACGCGCCCCGTCGCGCGGGCGCCTTCCGCGCTGCGGGCTCCTCCATCGCCCGCGGCGGCACGCTGCTCCCGGGGACACACGCCGTGGATCGCCGTTCCCTATGCGCTCTGGCCCAAGTGCTGGGGTGGGTCTTGGCGGTCGGCCCGGCCCGGGCCGACTGGCCGCCGGACGGAGTGCCGCTGTGCGGGGTCGGGTGCGCCGCCAACCAACTCGTGCTGATCTGCCCCGACACGTTCGGCGGCGCGTTCGTGGTCTGGCAGGACTATCGCTCGGGCAACGCCGACCTGTACGCGCAGCGCGTGCTGGGCTCCGGCGCGATCGCGCCCGGCTGGCCCGCGAACGGGTTGCCGGTTTGTAACCACCCGGCGTTCCAGGGCCACTCGAACTGGTCGCTCACCCCGGACGAGCAGGGCGGGATGATCATCACATGGCAGGACTATCGGAACGTGATCCCCGGAGGCACCAGCGTGGACATCTACGCTCAGCGGGTGTTGCCCGATGGCACGCTCGCCCCCGGCTGGCCGGTGGATGGGGCGCCGGTCGCGCGAAGGCCGGGAGTCCAGATCGCGCCGGTGGCGATGGCGGACGGACTTGGAGGTGCGTACTTCACCTGGTTGGAGGATGATAGCGCCTACGACATCTACCTTCAGCACCTCACCGCCGTGGGCGTCCCGACTGTCGGATGGTCACCGGACGGAGTCCCGGTATGCACGCACGCAGGCGACCAGTTCCTGGCGCAACTCGCTCCCGATTTGAGTGGCGGCGTGCTCGTGGCGTGGGAGGACTACCGGGACGGCCCGCTCGCCGTCTACGCCCAGAGGGTGCTGCCCGACGGGAGCCTGGCCCCCGGCTGGCCGGTCAATGGAACGCGCATCGTTGCGGGCCGCGGCATGCGCGAGCTGGTGTCCGACGGCGCCGGCGGCGCCTATCTCGCCTGCCTGGTCCCGGGGCCGCAGGCGGACGCCGAGTACTACCTGCAGCGGTTCTCCGGGGAGGGGACGACCTCCCCCGGCTGGCCCGAGGGGGGCGCCCTGGTGTGCGCCGCGCCGGGGGCGCGGGGTGGGCTGCGCGTGCGCCCGGATGGCGCCGGCGGGGCGCACCTGGCCTGGAACGACTTCCGCGGCACTTCGGAGGAGATCTACGCGCTGCGCATGCAGGCGGACGGCACGCGCGCCCCGGGCTGGCCGGCGGATGGGCTCCGGGTTACGAACGTTCAGGCTGGCGATTACCGCCCGGAGCCGGCGGCGGACGCCATGGGCGGGGTGTACCTAGCGTGGAACCGGAACACCGGCGGAGTCGAGGAGATCGTGCTGCACCATCTGGACGGTACTGGCACGGTCGCGGCGGGCTGGCCGGTGAACGGGCTGGTGGTCCCGGGCAGCGTGGGAAGCGTTCAGCCGGAGATCACCGAAGATGGCTATGGCGGTGCGATCGCGGTGTGGGAGCGTCCGGACGGCACGGTGCGTGCGCTGCGGATCGGGGCGGACGGGCCGGTGGCGGTCGCACTGTCGCTGGTGCGGGCCGAGGGGGAGCCCGGCGTGGTGCGTCTGGTGTGGCAGACCGCCGGGGCCGCGGCCCTGCACGCGACGGTGGAGCGGCGCAGCGAAGCAGGCGAGTGGGAGCGCCTCGCCGACATCATGGCCGACGGCACCGGCCGGCTCGCGTACGAGGACCGCGACGTGGCGCCGGGCGCGCGCTACGCCTATCGGCTGGCGTATCGGGAGGACGGGGCGGACCATCACACGCCCGAGACGTGGGTGACCGTGCCGCGGCTGGAGCTCTCGCTCCGGGGCTTCACGCCCAACCCGTCGGCGGGGAGCCCGACCGTGGTGTTCGTGTTGGCCGAGCCGATGGCGGCGCTGCTCGAGGTGTACGACGTGGCGGGGCGGCAGGTGGCGCGCCGCGCCGTGGGGAGCCTTGGCGCGGGACGGCACGAGCTGCGCCTGGACACGGGCGCCCTGCTCCCGACCGGCGTGTACGCGATCCGCCTCACCCAGGCCGGCCGGGTTCTCACCACGCGGGGCGTCGTGACACGGTGAGGTGCGGTTGGCGGCAGCCCGAAGCCCTGCGTGCGCCCGACCCGGCATCGGACCTGGCGCGCGACCGCTCGCACGATCGTGCGGCCGGGGCTGCCGCCATCCCGGTCGCGAGGGGTGGCTCGTGGTGACGGACCCGACCGCGGCCCTGCTCTCCGCCTTCGACGGACACGACGTCGCGCGCGTGCGCGCGGCGCTCGACGCCGGCGCGGACGCGCGCTCGCCGGTGCGCGGGAAGCCGCCGGTGCAGTGGCTGCTCGAGGCGTACACGCGTTCCGACCGGCTCGGCGACTGTCTCCGCGCGCTGCTGGAGCGGGGTGCGGCGCTCCCCGACCCGGCGCTCGCCCCGGTGCTGTTCGACGACGGGCCGGGCGTCACCGCGGCGGTCCGCGCGCGCCCGGAGATGCTCCGCCACCGCACCACGATGGCGTCCGCGTTCACGCCGCTGGCCGGCGCCTCGCTGCTCCACGTCGCCGCCGAGTACGGCAACCTGCGGGCGGCGCGCGCCCTGGTCGAAGCCGGGGCCGAGGTGGACGCGCGCGCGGACCTCGACGAGTACGGTCTCGACGGGCACACGCCGCTCTTCCACACCGTGAACTCGAACGCGAACCGCGCGGAGCCGGTCCTGCGGCTGCTGCTCGACGCCGGCGCCGATCCCGGTCTGCGGCTGGCGGGGATCGTCTGGGGGCGCGGCTACGAGTGGGAGACCACGCTCTTCGACGTCACGCCGGTCTCGTACGCGCAGCTCGGACTCCTGCCACAGATGCACCGCGATGAGCGCGACATCGATGCGAACCTCCGTCGGTTGCTCGCGGCGGCGGGGCGCCGGGTCCCGCCGTCGGCCAACGTCCCGAACCGCTACCTGCGGCCGAAGCCGCAGCGCGAACCGGACGCCGGGGCATAGGAACGGCCCGCCGTGGCCGCGCCGCTGGCCCGCGAACGTCGCGCCCGGCCACGGGTTCCGAGGCTTCACCCGGTTTGGACAACATCCGTCCCCGCCCGTCCGATATGATGTATCAGCCATGAGACGCCCCACCCCGTCCCGCCGGATCGGCTCGGTCGCCGTCCTCGCCTCGCTCGCCCTGTTCCTGCTCGGCAGCAACTACTGCGTGCTGAGCGCGCTGGGCGGCGACACGCGCATGGGCTGCCTGAGCCTGCCGAACGACGCGGCCGCCGCGGCCGTTCCGGCCTGCCATGGCTCCGCGCCGGCCCACGAGGACGGCTCGGACCCGGCGCCCGCCTCGCCCTCCTGCTGTCCGCAGCCGGTCGTGGCGCCGGTCGCGCCGGTGGTCGAGCACTCCGACCACGCCGCGCCGTCGTTCGCGCACGCGCTCGTCGCCGTGTCCCTCACGGTCGCCGCTCCGGCGATCGTGGATCGCCACGGCCATCGCCCCGCTCCCGACGGGGAGCCGCCCACCCGCCTCGCCCGCGCGCCGGTCCCGGCGCGCGCCCCTCCGCTCGCCTGACCTGCTGAGACGCCCCGGGCGCTGACGCGCCCGCCGGGTCACGTGCCGGACGCATCCGGCCGTGACCGCGTCGCCGTCTCCCCGTCCCCGCCGCGCCCCCGCGCGGCGGCGTCGCCGGGGAAGGTCAGATCCGCCGCCGGTCCGTGCCGCGCGGCCGCGAGAGGAGTCGAACCGATGAACCATCGCCGCACGAGGGTCGCCGCCCTCGGGCTCGCGCTGTGGGCCGCGCTCGCCGCGCCCGGCCCGGCCGCCGCGCTCGACCTGCCCGAGGCGCTGGCGCGCGCCGCCGCCGCGAATCCGACGCTGGCCGCGCGCGAGGCGATGGCC
>CAZKQE010000250.1:0-4543 GCA_964554725.1 uncultured bacterium | reverse complement strand
GGGCGTCCGGCCGTGGCCGGGCCCGCGACCAGAGCGGCCGCCGCGCCCGCGACCAGCGCCGCGCGCCGCGCGGCGCGTCGCGCCGCTGTACAACCCGTGAGAGCCGTCATCCGTGTCCTCCGTCCGCGCCGGCCGTGGGCTAGCGGTACTGGGCGCCCAGCAGCACCCAGAGGTTGAACTGTCGTCGCTCGACCGCGGTCAGGCTGTCGGCCCCGGTCGGATGGAAGGGCTGGCCCGCGCGCGATCCGAGCCCCAGGACGTAGTCGATCAGGCGGGAGCGCCGCGGGAACGGCGGCTGGACGACCTGGCCGCCCGGCGACATGCCCTCCCCCGAGAGGTTGATGTACCCGCGCGGGAACACGCGGTTCATCATGGTGGTGTCCGGCACGCCGCTCAGGTCGAGCGTGGTCGGCGCCCCGGCGACGGTGTCCACGCCGGCGTAATGGCAGCCGGCGCACTTCGCGGCGACGACCGGGCCGATCGTCTGCTGGTAGTTGATGATCTGCCAGTTCGCGCGCGGGACGTTGAGGTCGTGGGCCGGCAGCATGCCCGCCATCGGCGTCGGGTTCGTCACCACCGGGCCGCCCGCGGAGCGGTCCTCGTGGCAGCCGACGCACTTGTCGAACTCCTCGCCCGGGCGCACCGCGAGGTGGGTGCGCTTGACGACGAAGCCGCGGCCGTCGCGGTCGAGCGTGGCGAAGCTGATCGGGGTGTTCGCCGGCACCCGGATGCGGAACGAGCCGTCGGGCTGGACCGGAGCGAAGCCGATCAGCGCCCGCTTCTCGAACTCGTTCGCCGAGAAGTCGTTCGGCTCGCCGGCCAGGGTCGGCCGGGCGGCGAGGACGGCGATGCTGTCGATCGCGTCCACGCCGCGCTGCGGGCGCTCCTGGCCGTCGTTCGAGCCGCGGTTGAAGACGTCCTGGGCGAGGAACACGCCGTAGTCCACGGTGCGGTCCACGACGGTCGGGAGGATCGGCGGCTTGGCGCGCGGCGCCAGCAGCTGCGCGTCGTACTCGTTCATCGTCGGGTCGTTGTAGAGGAACGTCATGTCGGCGAGGGTGAAGCTGGCCGGGTCGCTCTGGGTGCCGGTCCCCGCCTGGGTGAGCGAGAACGTGTAGAGCCCGTAGTCCACGTCGCCCTCGGTGGCGGCCGGCAGCGAATAGGAGGCGACGTAGCGGTTGCCGCCGATCGCGTGCGGGTACTTGAACGCCCCGTAGGGCCACGGCGCACCGTCGTTGTTCACCTGCACGGTGACGACGTCCCAGTGGTTGCTGGCGGGTCCGCTCACCGGGTCGGCGGGGCCCTGCTCGGTCTTGAGGATGGCGAGCGGGCCGGCGTCCTCCTCGATCATCGTCGACTCGATCGCCAGGATCCGCCCGTCCGGCGTCGGGGTCGGATGGAAGAAATTGCGCGAGTGCGGGCCGTAGAGGTGGAAGGTGCCGGAGCCGTCCGGGTGGGTGAAGAAGAGCGGGAAGCGGTTCACGGTCCCGAAGTGCTCCCAGCGGGTGAACATCACCCGCCCGTCCGGCAGCAGCGTGGGATCGAAGTCGTCGCTCTGGTTGAAGCTGACCCGCTCGAGGTTGGATCCGTCGGCGTCGGCGACGTAGAGGTGCTCGGCGCGGGCGTGGTTGTACTCGTCCATCTCGCCGGCCCGCGAGCTGGTGAACATGATGCGGCCGTCGGGCAGGTAGAGCGGGTCGAAGTCGTGTCCGCCGCCGCTCGTCACCTGGCGCAGGCCGGTGCCGTCGGCGCGGATCTCCCAGATGTTGCGGTTCGTGCCGCCCGGGGGGCGCATCGAGAACAGGATGGTCCGGCCGTCGAACGACACGCTCGGGTCCGAGATGCTGGCCCCGGTGAAGTTGGTGATCGGCGTGACGATGCCGTCCGGGGAGATGGGGGAGAGCTTGTAGAGGTTGCCCTCGGCCCAGGTGCGGTTCAGCGTCTCCTCGGCCGGCGTCTTCACGAACACCAGCGCCTCGGTCGTGGTCTCGGGCTGGATCAGGTCATCGGGCGCGCTGCTGCGGCAGCCGGCGAGCGCGGCGGCCAGCAGCATCGCGGTCGCGAGGGGCGCGAACGCGGCGGGACGGGCGGGGTGGTGCGGTCGGTTCAGCATGGCGTGCGGAAGCCCTCCTGCGGGGTGGCGGGGATCACGGGCGGATCGAGCGGAAGAACGCGAGCCCGACCGTCTGCTGGAGGTAGTCGTAGGCGACGGTGCCGGGGCGGTCGCGCTCGCGCCCGATCACCACCGCGTGCCGCAGGTCGGCGCGCACCGCCAGGTCGCCGCGGATGTGGAACTCGAGGCCGCCGCCGTAGCTGAGCGTGTTCTTGGTCACCGGCGCCGCGTTCAGCGACTGGCCCGGGAACACCAGCATCATCCCGTAGCCGGCGGCCAGGTAGGGCTGGAAGCGGCCGGAGAGCGGACGGCGCACCACCGCGCTCAGCTGGTGGAGCGCGGCGTGGACCGACTGGCCCGGGTTGTGACCGAACGACCACTCGTAGCCGAGCCAGGCGTTCGGGTGGTAGGTGACGCGCGCGACGAACAGGGGCTTCGAGCCGAGCCGGCCGTAGCCGGGGCTGAAGGCGAGCCGGTTGCGGTAGGGCCGTGGTCCGGGCTCGATGCGGTAGGGATGCTCCGCCAGCTCGGGGACCAGCGCCTCGAGACCGTCGCGCGTGAACGCCGGGGCCGGCGTCGCGGCCGCGACCACGGTCGAATCGTCGCCGGCTTCGGCGCCCGCGACCGGCGGCGCCGGCAGCGCCGCGAGCCACGCGAGCGCGAGGCCGACCCGCATGCGGCACGCGCGGTTCACTGCGCCACCCCGGCCATGATCCAGTCGCGGATCGCGCGGTAGTCGGGGTCGTCGGTCGAGGCGAACGGCTTCACGCTGTGGCTGGTGCCGCCCGCCGCCATCGCCAGCGGCTCGGTGAGGATCGGGCTCGCGGCGCGGTTCGCCGTCCACACCTGCAGCGAGACCTGGTCGAAGTCGAAGCGCACGTCCTTGGCGCCGGGCGGCGAGAGCTGGAGCGAGCCGCGGATCCCGCCGCCGTGACAGTCGCCGGTCGCGTCGCAGCCGTGGCGCACGAGCACCGGCTCCACGGTCTGCTCGAACTGGTCGTAGCCGAGCACCAGCGTCTGGCCGCCGCCGGGCGGCGGAGCCGGGGCGGTCGGCGCGCTGCAGCCCTGGACCACGCCCGGCAACACGCTGAGCGCGAGCGCCAGCGGTGCGGCGGCGCGGCGGATGCCGTCACGCGGGTTCACGATGCCCCGACCTCCAATCGTGCAGGAACGACTCGCATGCGATGCGAAATGACCGGGGTCGCGGGATCGGCCCCGCGAGACCGGCAACGCTCGACGGCGAAAGGGATTACCTCTCCCTTCCACCGGCATCGACTCACCGTCCGTGGGGAGGACGCGCGTCGGTCACGCAAGGACCGGGCCGCCGGGGGCGGGGGACGCGATCGGGGCCCGACCCGGCGCGCGCCCCGGTCCGCGGCATCGTTCCTGCGGGAAGGCTCGCGCGTGGCCGGTTCAGAACCAGCGCAGGTGGAGGAAGGCACGCGCGGCGGGCTCGATCGTGAGCCGGTCGCGCAGGGTGGACTCCGCCCACAGCGTGTCCACGCCGCCGCTGCCGGGCGCGATGAGGACCGCGTCGAGACCCGCGAGCGCGCGCGCCCGGCGGCGTGCCGCCTCCGGGCCGAGCACGAACAGCGGTGTGTCCCAGGCATCGCACTCGAGCGCGGTCGCGGCGAGCACGGTGACCGAGATGAGTCCCTCGGCGGGTCGGCCGGTGCGCGGGTCCAGGATGTGGCCGTAGCTCCGTCCGTCGCGGGCGACGAACTGCTCGTACTGGCCCGAGGTCGAGATCGCCCGGTCGGCGAGGGTGACGCGGGCGACGTAGGGGACGCGGTCACGCGGGTCGCGGATGCCGATGCGCCAGCCCGCCGCGCCCGGCGGCCGGCCGATCGCCACCATGTTGCCGGTGAGGTCCACGAGCGCGTCGGCGACGCCGCGCGCCCGCAGGCTCTCGGCCGCGACGTCCACGGCGTACCCCTTGGCGATGCCGCCGAGGTCGATGCGGACCCCCGGTTCCGCGAACGCGAGCGTCCGCGCCGCCGGGTCGTAGCGCACCCGCCGCGCGCCGACGCGGGCGAGGGCGGCCCGGATCTCGTCGTCCGAGGGCACCCGGCGCGGGCCGCCGAGGAACCCCCAGGCGCGCACCAGCGGCTCGACCGTGATGTCGAACGCCCCGTCGCTCTCGCGCCACAGCCGCAGCGAGGCCTCGAGCACCGTGCCGACCTCGGGATGCACCGCGGTCGGCCCGGCGGACGCCTCGCGGTTGAGACGCGCCACCTCGCTGGTCGTGGTCCAGTTGCTCATCAGCGAGTCCACGCGCGCGAACACGGCGAGCGCCGGCCGCGCCTGCGGCTCGAGCGCGGCCGAGTCGGCGCCGACCACGGCGACGCGCGCGTAGGTGCCCATCGTGCGCACGGTCCACGAGATCGTCCGGGGGCCGGCGGCCGCCTGCGCGCGGGCGCCGCCGCGATC
>CAZKQE010000249.1:889-4549 GCA_964554725.1 uncultured bacterium | reverse complement strand
TCGCTCGCCGAGGTGGCTTCGATCGCCGGGTCCGGCGTCTCGGGCCGGGTTACGCGCGACGACCTGCTCGACTGGCTCAAGTCGCGCCCGGCTCCCGGGGCCGCCCCGGCGCGCCCCGCGGCCGCGGCCCCGTCGCGCGCCGCCGCGCCGCTCCCGGGATTCCTGCAGGCGGCGGCCGCCCCCGCCGCGGGCGGGCCGCGCGAGGAGACGGTGCCCTTCACCAAGGTGCGCCGGCTCATCGCCGAGAACATGGTGCGCGCCAAGCACACCGCCGCCCACACCCACTGCTTCGACGAGGCGGACCTGAGCGCCATCGTCGCGCTCAAGCGCGAGTGGGGGCCGAAGCTCGCGGCGCAGGGCGTCAAGCTCACGTACATGCCGTTCTTCATCAAGGCGAGCGTGCTCGCCCTGAAGGAGTTCCCGTGGGTGAACGGCGAAGTGAAGGGCGACGCGCTGGTCGTCAAGCGCTACTACAACATCGGCATCGCGGTCGGCCGCGACGAGAAGGGTCTGATCGTCCCCAATCTCAAGGACTGCGACCGCAAGAATCTGGCGCAGCTGGCCGGCGAGGTGAACGATCTCGCGAACCGTGCGCGCAACGACCGGCTCAAGCCCGACGACATCAGCGGCGGCACCTTCAGCATCACGAACGCCGGGGTGTACGGGGCGATCAACTCCTCGCCGGTGATCAACGTGCCGGAGGTCGCCATCCTCGGCGTGCACAAGATCGTCGAGCGGGCGGTGGTGCGCGAGGGGCAGATCGTGGCGCGCCCGATGATGAACGCCTCGATCGGGTTCGACCACCGGGTGGTGGACGGCGAGCTGGCGGTGAAGTTCCTGCGCCGCGTCTGCGAGCTGCTCGAGCGGCCCGAGCTGCTCTGGTTCTACGCATGACCACGCTGTCGGTGGCCCACCTCGGGCCGACGCCCTACCGCGAGGGGCTGGCGCTGCAGGAGGGGCTGGTGCGCGCGCGCGCCGCCGGGCGCACCGGCGACTGGCTGCTCTACCCCGACCACCCGCCGGTGCTCACCGTCGGCCGGAGCGGCGACCCGGGGAGCCTGCGGGCCGATCCGGCGACGCTGCGGCGCCTGGGGATCGAGGTGTTCGAGGTCGCCCGCGGAGGGGACTTCACCTGGCACGGGCCGGGCCAGCTGGTGGGCTACGTCGTCTGCGACCTGACGGCGCGCGGCCGCGACCTGCACCGCTTCCTGCGCGACCTGGAGCAGACGCTGATCGGGGCGCTCGCCGAGTGGGGGGTGCCCGCCGGGACCGTTCCCGGGCGCACCGGGGTGTGGGTGGAGGGGGCCAAGATCGCCTCGCTCGGGGTGGCCGTGCGGCGCTGGGTCAGCTACCATGGCTTCGCCCTCAACGTCGCCCCGGACCTGGGTTCCTTCGAACTCATCCATCCCTGCGGGCTGCGCGGCATCCAAATGACGTCCCTCGCCGCGCGGCTCGGACCGGCCGCGCCGGAGATGCCGGCGGCGCGGGAGGTCGTGGCCCGCCACCTGGCGGGCCGCCTCGGCCTGGACGGCGTGGCCTGGACGACGGGGGAGGAGGCGCGGCACGCCGCGGCGTCCGGGGAGCCGGAGCCCGCGGGGACCGCGTCCTGAGGACGCCATCGAGCCACCGGAGGAACGGATGCTGACGCTGACGGACGCCGCGAGCCGCAAGCTCGCCGAGATCATGAGCAAGGAGTCGGGACAGGTCGCGGGGCTGCGCGTGTTCGTCCAGAAGGGCGGATGCTCGGGGTTCTCCTACGGCATGTCGTTCGCGCCCGAGGTGGCGGCCGACGACTGGGTCGGCGAGTTCGCCGGCGTCAAGGTGCTGGTGGATCCGGAGAGCGCGCCGGTGCTGAAGGGCGTGCGCATCGACTTCGTGGAGTCGCTCCAGGGCAGCGGGTTCTCGATCGAGAACCCCAATGCCGTCCGGTCGTGCGGATGCGGGAACTCGTTCGAGACCGAGGAATCGGCGGCGGAAGGGAGTCTGCCGGGGGAGATGTCGGTGTGAGGCTGAACCTGTTCACGGTCGAGGAGGCCAACCGTCTGCTCACCGAGATCCGGCCGCGATTCGAGCGTCTGGTCGAGGCGAAGCGCGAGTTCGACCGCATCCGCGGCCGGATGGACGTGCTCGGCCTGGCGACCTCCGGCGCGGCGCAGGACAATCCGGACGTGATCGAGCTGCGGCGTCTCCAGGAGCGCTACAACGCGCTCGCCGAGCTGATCTCGAATGGCGTCAGCGCCATCCACCGGCGCGGCTGCGTCATCAAGGACCTCGATACCGGGCTGCTCGACTTCTACGCGCTGAACGGCGACCGGCTGGTCTTCCTGTGCTGGAAGCTGGGCGAGGCCGAGATCGCCCACTGGCACCCGATCGATGCCGGCTACTCCGAGCGCCAGCCGATCAACCACAGCGAGCTGGAGTAGTGCCGTCCCCTCGCCCGAGGTGACGCGGTCGTGACCTCCACGCTCGCCCAGACGGCCCCCGGGGCCCGCCCGTTCGCGGAGTACGCGGCGCTCGCCGCGGACGAGATCCGCGCGCGCACCCGCGCCGCCCGTCGCGTCCTCGGGCGCAGCGCGGTCGTGCTGGGCCATCATTATCAGCGCGAGAGCGTGATCGAGTTCGCGGACTTCCGCGGCGACTCGTTCAGGCTCTCCCAGCTCGCCGCCGCCCAGCAGGACGCCCGCACCATCGTCTTCTGCGGCGTCCACTTCATGGCGGAGTCCGCCGACATCCTGCGCCAGCCCCACCAGACCGTCGTGCTGCCGGACCTCAAGGCGGGCTGCTCGATGGCCGACATGGCGGTGATCGAGGACGTCGAGGAGGCGTGGGACCGGCTCACCGCCGTCCACGGCGAGACCCTGACGCCGGTGACCTACATGAACTCGAGCGCGGCGCTGAAGGCCTTCTGCGGCCGGCACGGGGGCGTGGTGTGCACCTCGTCGAACGCCGCGGCGGTGCTGGCGTGGGCCTGGGAACGGAAGGCGCGGGTGTTCTTCTTCCCCGACCAGCACCTGGGGCGCAACACCGCGTTCGCGATGGGCGTGCCGCTCGAGCATACCGCGGAGTGGGACTACCGGGCGCGCGACCTCGACGCGATCAACGCCGCCTGCTTCCGGCCGGAGACCCGGGTCGTCCTGTGGCGCGGGTTCTGCTCCGTCCACACGAAGTTCACGGTCGAGCAGGTGCGGGAGGTGCGCGCGGCGGACCCGGCGGTGAAGGTGCTGGTCCACCCGGAGTGCCCGTTCGACGTGGTCCAGAGCGCCGACCTGGTCGGCTCGACCGAGTTCATCATCGAGCAGGTCCGGCGGGCCGCCCCGGGGACCTCGTGGGCGATCGGCACCGAGATCAACCTGGTGCACCGGCTGGGGCTCGAGCACCCGGAGCAGCGCGTGATCTCGCTGCAGAAGAACGTCTGTCCGTGCGCGACGATGAACCGGATCGATCCCGCGCACCTGCTGTGGACGCTCGAGAACCTGGCCGAGGGCCGGGTCGTGAACCCGGTGCGGGTGCCCGACGAGGTGAGGCACTTCGCCCGGGTCGCCCTCGACCGCATGCTGGCCCTCAAGGGCACCGGCGAGGTCGCCCGCGCCGCGATGGCGAAGGACTGACGGTGGCCGACGACCTGGTGATGCCGGCCGAGCCGGGGGAGCCCGCGCCGGG
>CAZKQE010000249.1:0-879 GCA_964554725.1 uncultured bacterium | reverse complement strand
ACGGAGCGCCCCGGCCGGCGGTGCCGCGGCGCCTGCCCCTCACGCCGCGCTTCGGCGGCTGCGCCTCGGGCGCCGGCGTGGGCCTCGGCGCCGAGCCGCCCGGCAGCGCCGGCCACCGGCGTCTGCCCGACTGGCTCAAGGTGCGGCTGCCCGGGGCCGGCGAGTACGCCGACACGCGGGCCCTGCTGCGGCGCCAGAACCTCCACACCGTGTGCGAGGAGGCGCGCTGCCCGAACCTCGGCCACTGCTGGGCGCGCGGCACCGCGACGATCATGATCCTCGGCGAGCTGTGCACCCGGCGGTGCGGGTTCTGCGCCGTCGCTCCCGGCCAGCCCAACGGCTACGTGGACCACGACGAGCCGCGCCGCGTGGGCGAGGCGGTCGCGGCGATGGGCCTGCGCCACACCGTGATCACCTCGGTCGCCCGCGACGACCTGGTGGACGGCGGCAGCGCGATCTTCGCGGCGGTGATCCGCGAGATCCGCAGGCGTTCGACCACCGTGATCGAGGTGCTCATCCCCGACTTCCGCGGCCACGAGGACGACCTGCGGCGGGTCGTGGACGCCGGGCCCGAGGTCATCAACCACAACATCGAGACCGTCGAGCGCCTGCACCCGGTGGTGCGTCCGAGCGCGCGCTACGACCGCTCGCTCGAGCTGCTGCGCCGGGTCAAGGAGCTGAGCGGCGGCCGCATCCAGTCGAAGTCCGGCATCATGCTGGGCCTCGGCGAGCGGGACGACGAGCTGGAGCGCACCCTCGCCGACCTGGTCGCGCATGGTTGCGATCTGCTCACGATCGGCCAGTACCTGCGGCCGACACCGCACCACCTGCCGGTGGTCGACTTCGCGATGTGGCGGCCCTGAGGACGCTCCCGCCTGG
>CAZKQE010000248.1:0-4611 GCA_964554725.1 uncultured bacterium | reverse complement strand
CCCGGCCGCCCGCCGCGCCATCCGGCGGCCCCGGCCGGGCATGCGGCGCTGCGCGGACCGCTCGAGGCGTACCTCGACGAGCTCCGCACCGGCCGGCGTCTCAGCGCGCGCACGCTCGACGCCTACGCGCGCGACCTCGACCAGTACCTCGCCTTCGCGGTGCGCCATGCGCTGCGGGACTGGGGCGAGGCGACGCCGACCTTCGTCGACGCGTGGTTCGCCGGGCTCGCCCGCCGGCGGCTCGCCGGCAGCACGCTGGCCCGACGCCGTTCGGCGCTGCGCGGGTTCCACGCGTTCCTCGCCCGCCACGGGACGGCGCCCGCGGACCCGCTGGCGCAGCTGCCGCCGCCGCGCCGCGAACGCCGGCTCCCGCACGCGCTGGCCGCCGAGGACGTCACCCGGCTGCTCGCGCAGCCGGAGGGGGAGGGGGTGCTGGCGCTGCGCGACCGCGCCCTGCTCGAGCTGGCCTACGCCAGCGGCCTGCGCGTGTCGGAGCTGCTCTCGGTGGAGCTCCCCCAGCTCGACCTGGCCGGGCTCGAGGTGACGGTGACCGGCAAGCGCGACAAGCAGCGGGCGGTCCCGTTCGGCCGTGCCGCCGGGCGCGCGCTGCGCGAGTGGCTCGAGCGGGGCCGGCCGCGGCTCGCCCGCGGCGGGCGGGCGCGCACGGTGTTCGTGAACGCGCGCGGCGGCCCCCTCAGCCGCATGGGGTTCTGGAAGATCCTGCGCGGCCACGCGCGCGCGGCGGGGCTCGCGACCCGCGTCCACCCGCACGCGCTGCGCCACTCGTTCGCCACGCATCTGCTCGAGGGGGGCGCCGACCTGCGGGTCGTCCAGGAGCTGCTGGGCCACGCCTCGGTGGCGACCACCGCGATCTACACCCACCTCGACCGGGGATACCTGAGGGAAGTGCACCGGACGTTCCACCCCAGACCATGACACGGACCCGACCGGGCTCAGAGAAGGAGCGAAGGATGACAGGCAGCGGGCGATACGGGATGGCGGCGCTGGTGTGGGCGGTGGCGCTGGTGGCGGCTCCGGCGGCGTGGGGGGCGGGCACGATCGTGCTGCCGCGCCCCGGCCAGGTCGGGCTCGGCGTGCAGGGGGGGTACGGGACGCTGCTGAAGTCGGGCGATCTGGGCCGGCTGTTCGGCGACGGTCCCACGATCGCGGCGCGGCTGCGCTACCGGATGCGCTACGAGCGGGCCCTCGGGCTGACGTTCGAGAACCAGCGCTTCGAGATCCGCACGCCCGAGCGGTTCTCGCCCGGGCCGGACAGCCTGCCGGGACGCTCGCGGGTCAACGCGGTCCTGTCCGGGGTCGAGTTCTACCAGCTGTTCGGCACCCGCACGCGGACGGTCAAGATGCTGATGGTCGGCGGCGGCCTCGCCCAGACCTCGGGGCGCACGCTCAACGACGAGTCGTTCTTCCCGGGCGACGGGACGTTCCTGTCCGCCGGGTTCGGCTTCGAGCGCTTCGTCTACCGCTCGTGGGCGATCGACCTGTCGGGCCGGTACATGCGGCTGTTCCTCCCCGGCGACCGCGCCCACGACGTGCAGGCGTCGCTGGGCCTGATCTTCTACGCGAGCTACTGATGACCGCTCCGCTCTCGATCTCCTTCCAGGGGGCCGCCCGCACGGTGACCGGGTCGCGCCACCGCATCCGCTTCGGCGGGCGCTCGTGGCTGTTCGACTGCGGGCTCTACCAGGGCCACCGCGACGAGGCGGAACGGGTGAACCGCACCTTCGTCGAGCCCCCGGAGGAGCTGGAGGCGGTGGTGGTGTCCCACGCGCACATCGACCACACCGGGAACCTGCCGACCCTGACCGCGCAGGGCTTCGCGGGGCCGATCCACTGCACCTCGGCGACCGCCGATCTGACGCGGGTGATGCTCGCCGACAGCGCGCATCTCATGCTGCGCGACATCGAGCACGTGAACAAGCGCCGGCACGGCCGCCCGCCGCGCGAGCCGCTCTACACCCAGGAGGACCTCACCGCGACCCTCGAGCGGCTCGCCGGCCATCCCTACCACGCCCCGTGGGAGCTGGACGAGGGCGTGCGGGTCGAGTTCTTCAACGCCGGTCACATCCTGGGCGCGGCGCTCACCACCTTCGAGTTCTCCTCCGGCGGGCGGCGGCTGCGGCTGGGGATGAGCGGTGACCTGGGCCGCCCGGACCGCCCGATCCTGGTCGACCCGGAGCGTCCCCCGGGCGTGGACGTGCTGGTGCTCGAGAGCACCTACGGCGACCGGTCGCACCCGCCGGGCGGCGAGGCCGAACGCGCGCTGGTCGAGGTGGTCGAGCGGACCGCGGCGCGCGGGGGGCGGGTGCTGGTGCCGGCGTTCGCGGTGGGCCGCACCCAGGAGCTGGTCGCGACCTTTCACCGGCTGTGCGAGGAGGGCCGGGTGTGCGACCTGCCGATCTTCGTGGACAGCCCGATGGCCCGCGAGGCGACCGGCGTGTTCGTGCGCCACCCGGAGTGCTTCGACGAGGAGACGGCGAAGGCGTTCGCGGCCGGGAACGGCGAGCCGTTCGGGTTCGCGCGGCTCCGCTACGTCGGCAGCGCGGACGAGTCGCGCGCCCTCAACGACCGCAAGGGCCCGTGCATCATCATCGCGGCCTCGGGCATGTGCGAGGGCGGACGCATCGTCCATCACCTGCGCCACGGCCTCCCGGAGCCGCGCAACACGGTGCTGTTCGTCGGCTTCCAGGCCCCGGGGACGCTGGGGCGGCGGCTGCGCGAGGGCGCGGCCCCGGTGAACATCCTCGGCGAACCGGTCGAGGTGGCGGCCGAGGTGGCGGCGATCGACGGGTTCAGCGCCCACGCCGACCAGGGCGAGCTGGTCGAGTGGGTGGCGGCGCTCGAGCCGGCGCCGCGGCGGATCTTCCTCGTCCACGGCGAGCTGGACGCGGCCGAGGCGCTGGCGGCCGCCCTGCGCGCCCGCGTCGCGGCGAGCGTGACGATCCCCGAGAAGGGCCAGGAGTTCGACCTGTGGAACTGATCGCGCAGCGCTACCAGGTCGGCCAGCGGCTCCGCCATCCCCAGTTCGGGGAGGGCCTGGTGGTCGAGGTCCACACCGACCGCGGCCGCGAGGTGCTCGAGGTGGTGTTCAACGGCGAGCTGCGACGCCTCTCCGCGACCCGCGAGTGGGAGCTGGTGGAGGGACCCGCCGCCCCGGTCGTTCCGGCGCCGGAGGTGGGGGAGGGGGCGGCGGAGCCGGGGCCGGTCCCGGGCATGGCCCCGGCGCGCGTCTGGCACCCGCAGGGGGACGCGCTGCTGCGCCGGTGGCGCGAGGGCGGGCTCGGGCCGGCCGCCCACTTCGACCTGCGGGCCGCCGCCGAGCGCTGGGCGGGGTGGGCCGAACCGGACCGCCTGGTGTCGCTGAACTCGCTGCGCGGGGTCGAGCGGTTCCCGCACCAGCTGCGCGCCTGCCTGCGCGCGATGGGGCCGCTGAACGGGCGCGCGATCCTCGCCGACGAGGTGGGGCTGGGCAAGACGATCGAGGCCGGCATCATCCTCAAGGAGTACCTGCTGCGCGGGGCGATCCGCACCGTGCTGGTGCTGGTGCCGGCCTCGCTGTGCGAGCAGTGGCGGGCGGAGCTGTGGGAGAAGTTCGAGCTCGACTTCGTGGTCTCGCGCGGGCCGGCGGGCCAGTGGGGGCGGCACCCGCTCATCATCTCGTCGCTGGAGACCGCCCGGCACGAGCGCCACCGCCGCCGCGTGCGCGGGGCGAACTACGACCTGGTCGTGGTGGACGAGGCCCACCGGCTGCGCAACCACCTGACGCTGGGCTGGAAGTTCGTGAACGACCTGAACCCGCGCTACCTGCTGCTGCTGACCGCCACCCCGGTCCAGAACGACCTGCGCGAGCTCTACAACCTGGCGACCCTGGTGCGGCCGGGGACGGTCGGGACCTTCTCGCAGTTCCGTCGCGACTTCCTCACCGGCCACGACAAGCGGGCGCCGCGCAACGCGCCGCGCCTGCGGGTGCTGCTGCAGACCGTGATGATCCGGGCCCGGCGCAGCGACACGAACATCACCTTCGCGCCGCGCCGGGTGGAGACGCTGTGGGTGGGCCAGACGGCGGCCGAGCGCAAGCTCTACCGCGAGGTGAGCGACTTCGTCGCCGACTCCGTGCGCAGCGAGGACGGCGGGCCGGGCCGGCGGCACTACTTCACGCTGGTCGTGCTGCAGAAGGAGATGGGCTCCTCGTGGGCGGCGGCGCGCTCGACCCTCGAGAAGCTGAGCCGCAGCCCGGACGGGCTCGACGGCCGGCGTCTCAAGCTGCTCGCCGCGCGCGCCGCCGAGGTGAGCGGGCAGCAGAGCAAGGTGCGCTCGCTGCTCAAGCGCATCGCCGCGCTGGGCGGCGAGAAGTGCATCGTCTTCACCCAGTTCCGCTCCACCCAGGACTCCATCGTCGAGGCGCTGCGCGGGATCGGGATCGAGCCCGCGATCTTCCACGGCGAGCTGGGCTGGCGCGAGAAGGAGGAGGCGCTCGACCGGTTCCGCTCCGCCGCGCAGGTGCTGGTCAGCACCGAGGCGGGAGGGGAGGGCCGCAACCTCCAGTTCTGCCGCATCGTGATCAACTACGACCTGCCGTGGAACCCGATGCGC
>CAZKQE010000247.1:0-4654 GCA_964554725.1 uncultured bacterium | reverse complement strand
GGTGAGCATCTCGCGCAGCATCGCGCTGGTCCCCTCGCCGAACACCCGGTGCGAGGCCTCGGGCGCGAAGCGGCGCACGGTCGTGCCGTCGGCATCGCGGATCTCGCGCACCAGCATCGGCCGCATCAGCACCCCGCCGTTGGCGATCGCCGCGTACGCGAGCGTGAGCTGGAGCGGCGTGACGGAGAGCTCGTGGCCGATCGCGATCGTCGGGGTCGAGCGGCCCGACCAGCGCTCGGGGCTGCGCAGCCGCCCGCCGGCCTCGCCGGGAAAGGTGACGCCGCTGATGCTGCCGAAGCCGAGCGCGGTCGCGTAGCGGTAGAGCCGCTCGGCGCCCACCCGGTTGCCGATGCGGCCGATGACGATGTTGCTCGACCAGCGGACCGCGTCGCGGAACGTGTAGCTCGCCTGCTTGTGCACGTCGTGGAACATCGTGCCGGGCGCGACCGGGGCGACCCCGTTCGCGGCCGCCTCGAACACGTCGTCGGGTCCGGCGAGCCCCTCCTCGAGCGCGGCGCCGACCACCACCGGCTTGAAGGTCGAGCCGGGCTCGAACTGGTCGGTGAAGTTCCAGTTGCGGGCCTTGCCGGGCTCGAGGTGCGGGGACACCGCCGCCGCCAGCACCTCGCCGGTGCGCGGGTCCATGAACATCGCGAAGCCGCGCAGCGCGCGCAGGGTGTCCACCGCCGCCGCCAGGTGGGTCTCGACGATGGACTGGAGGTCGGCGTCGAGGGTCGAGACCACGTGCTGGCCGTCCTCGGGCCGCCGGCGCAGGCCGCCCGGCAGGGCGAGGGCGCGCCCGGCCCCGTCGCGGAACAGCGTCGTCCACCCCGGCCGGCCGCGCAGGGCCTCGTCGAACTGCAGCTCGAGACCGTCCACGCCGTTCGCGTCGAGGTCGGTGCGGCCGAGCACCTCGGCCGCCGCGTCCCCCAGCGGGTAGACGCGCTGCACCTCCGAGGCGAGATAGACGCCGCGCTCGCGGCGCTGCCCGATGCGGTCGGCGACCGCCGGCGACACGCGGCGCTTGATCCAGACGAAGCGCGGCCGCTGGGCGAACTCCCGCAGCAGCCGCTGCGGGCTCTCGCCCAGCAGCGCGGCCAGCGCGCGCGCGGTGCGCCGCGGATCCGCCATCTCGCGCGGCGCGCCCGACACCGAGTAGGTCCGGAGGTCGCGCGCCAGCACGCGCCCCTCGCGGTCGAGCAGCATGCCCCGCGTGGGCCGCTGCAGGACGCGCTGCTCCTGGTTCAGGTCGGCGCGTTCGGTGTAGTGGTCGTGGCGCACCACCTGCAGCCACCCCACCCGCGCCCACACCGCCACCAGTCCCAACAACAGGCCGGCCGCAGCCACCAGCACCCGACTCTTGCGCATGTCCGTGTGGGCCAACTCCTTCCCTCCGTGGAACGGCGGTTCACGCAGACCGCCGGGCCGTCACTAGCGCGGTGCGGTGGTGCGGCCGGCTTTCCCGATCCGGTCGCCCGATCCGATGTGGATGGTTGCCGGTCGTCAATTCTCCGCGCGCATCCGCGCCGTGGCGTCCGGCACGATCGCGCGCGAGGCCCGTTCCGCGAGGGCCAGCACGGGCCCGCGGTCCGCTCCCCGCTCCGGGCCGCGGTCCGCGGCCAGGTAGGACGCGGGCAGCGCCACCACCTGGCGGGCGTCCGCCGGCGCCAGTCCCAGGCGCGAGGCGAGCGGCGCCGCCTCGGCGCGGGTGGTGCGGCGCTCCAGGTCGGCGCGGACGAAGGCGAGCCGCGCCTCGGCCTTCTCGAGCGCCGTGCGGTTCTGGCCGAGCGTGAGCGAGAGCTGGGCCACCCGCGACCCGGCCCACACCTCGACCAGCAGCATCCCGACCACGACGGCGGCGACCAGCCACAGGCCGGGACGCGCGACGCGCATCTCCGATGCACGCCACGATGGAGCGGTGCGACGCATCTGCTTCATTGCGGGTTCCTCCGGAATGCGCGGAGCCGCGCGCTGCGCGCGCGCGGATTCGCGGCCTGCTCCTCTGCCGAGGGAGTGACGACGCTGCGGGTCAGCTCCTGCCACGGGCCGGGAGCGGGCGCCGCGGGCGGGAGACGGTGGACGCGGCGCGGGGTCCCCTGCGGCCCGCCGCGCAGGTGCTGCTTGATCCGGCGATCCTCGCCCGAGTGGTAGGCGAGGGTCACCACGACGCCGCCGGGACGCATCATCCCGGGCAGCCACTCGAGGGCGGCCGACAGCTCGCCGGCCTCGTCGTTCATCCACATGCGCAGGGCCTGGAACACGCGCGCGGTGCGCCGGGGATGGGGCCGGCCACCCAGCACGCGGTCCACGAGCACCGCGAGGGCCCGGGTCGTGGGGAGATCACCGGTCCCTGCCGCGGCGACGAGGGCGCGTGCCAGGCGCCGGCCCTGGGGGAGGTCCCCGTGCTCCCGCAGCACGGCGGCGAGCTCGTCGGCGTCGGCGTCGGCCAGCCGCCGCCACGCGGGCTCGCCCGCGGTCGGATCCATGCGCAGGTCGAGCGGCCCCTCGCGCATGAAGCTGATCCCGCGCGCCGGGTCGTCGATCTGCCGCGAGGAGAGACCGAGGTCGAACAGCGCGCCGGTGAAGGGGCGCTCCCCCAGCGGGGCGGCGTGCGCGGGGATCCCGCGGAAGGCGGTGTGGACCACGGTCACGCGCTCCCCGAAGCGTCGCAGCCGCGCGCCGGCCGCGGCGATCGCGGCGGGGTCGCGGTCGCAGCCGAACAGCCGCGCGCCGGGCTCGGCGTCGAGCAGCGCCTCGGCATGGCCGCCGTCGCCGAGCGTGGCATCCAGGTAGACGCCGGGACCGTTGCGCAGGAACCGCAGCACCTCGACGGGCAGGACCGGCTCATGACGCGCGCTCACGACCCGGCTCCGGCGCCCGCGGGCCGGCCTCCAGCAGGTCGTCCGCCGAGGACCAGCAGCGCAGGCGGCTCTCGAAGCCGGCGAGACGGAAGAGGTCGCGCAGGTAGCGCGAGAGTCCGCACAGCAGCACCCCGCCCGAGCGCGCGTCGAGCCGCACCAGCGACTCGACCAGCGCCGGGACGCGGCGGAAGTCGATGTGCCGGACCCCGGCGCAGTCCACCAGCACCTGGTCGACGTCGCGCAGCGCCAGGTCGCCGAGCGCCCGCTGCAGCCGCGCGGCGGCGACGGCGTCGATGCAGCCGCCGAGCGTGACGCGGGCGACGCGCCACGTCCCCCCCGCCGCGCCGGGCCGCTCGAGCAGCTCGACCCGGGCCGAGGCCCCGGGCCGCCCGTGGCTCAGCTGCAGGCTGAACGCCATCGCCGGACGGCGCGGCGGCGCCACGGCGTGGAGCACGCTCACGCTTCCTCCTCGAACAGACCGTCGGCCAGCTCCTCGAAGCTGCCGGCGGCCTCGACCGCGGTGGTCGCCTTCTCCTCGAAGCGCATCGGATTCCAGATCTCGATGCACGAATCCGCCCCGTGCAGCACGGCTTCCTTGCCGAGAGCTGCCAGGGCGATCAGTGCCGGTGGGATCGTGACCCGTCCCTGGGTATCCACCGTCACTTCCATCGCGTCCTTCAGGAACGCGCGCTTGAAGGCGCGCGCCTTCGCGTTGCCGGGCGAGAACCGGCGGATCTTCGCCAGCATCCGCTCCCAGCTGTCAGGGGAGTAGACCGCGACGCACTCGTCGAACCCGCGGTTGAGGAAGAAGCGCGTGAGGGGCCGCTTGCCGCCGTCGCCGCGACGCATCGACACCGGGATGGCGATCCTCCCCTTGTGGTCGATGGCGTAGGTGTAGGTGCCGATGAACGACGGCATGCGTGACGACCCTCAGGGCGGATTCACCATCTGCTACCACAAACCCCCACTTCTCCCCACGGCCGCGCACGGTAGTGGAGCGCCGTCGTCACTGTCAAAAGGAAATCAACCGCGGGCAGGAAAAAGTTCGTCGCCCGCCCTGCACGCGTGTGCAGCGTCGGGGCGCCGGACCATCGCGGGGCGGCCGCGGCGCGTCAGGACCGCGGGCGTCGGGCCCGCAGGGAGTCGTAGACGGCCCAGTCCACGCGGTAGAAGCCGTACACCACGGCCTCCTGCCGGGCCACGCCGAGGTTCGGCACCGCCGCCTCGCCGAGCGGCGTGAGGCACGCCGCGTAGGGGCTGCGCTCCATCATCCCCCGCCCGCGGGGCGCGCGGTCCACCAGGTACTCGGGGCGCGCGAAGGAGGAGAAGGCCAGCGCCGCCACCACCGACTCGGGCTCCGCGCGCTGGAGCAGCGGCACCATCGGCGGGGTGACCAGCCCGGCCAGGTCGAGCACCCGGCGGCGGCCGAAGTAGCCGATCGCGCCGATGTCGGGCGTGGCGATCACCGCGTCCGCCGCCGCGTGCCGGTCGAACCAGCGCCCCCATGCCACCAGGCTGCGCTCGAGGGCCGGACTGAACGTGCGCACGTGCGGCACCACCTGGGTGGCGTGGACGGCGAGGTTCTGCGCCAGGATCAGCGCGGTCAGCGCCGCCGCCGCGATCGCCGTCCGCCGGCGTCGCGCCGGGCCGGCGTCCTCCCCCTCCCCCGCCCACGCGCGCTCCGCGGCGCGCCAGGCGAGCCAGCCCAGCAGCGGCAGCGCCGGCAGCAGGTAGCGCGAGAGCACCGGGACGCCGCGCACCGCGTAGAGCAGCGGCAGGCCCACCACCCACGC
>CAZKQE010000246.1:0-4661 GCA_964554725.1 uncultured bacterium | reverse complement strand
CTCGCGGAGCTCCGCGCCCGCCTCGTCGATCGCTTCGACGCCGCGCTCGGCGCCGCGGTCGCCGACGCCCACGGGCTGCTCGGCCTGCTCGTGTTCGGGCCCCGGCTGCTGCCGACCGGTTACGACGACGGCCACCTCGCCCTGCTCGACTCGCTGGCGGCGCTCGCCGCGCAGTCGCTGGGCGCCCGGCCGGCGCGCGACGGCGCCGCCCGCGAGGGGATCAGCGCGACCGAGACGCCGGCCCGCCGCGGTGGCGCGACCCGCGGGCCGGCCCGCGACCACGAGGCGCTGCGGGAGGCGCACCCGCCGCTGCGCGCGATGGTCGGCCAGAGCGCGGCGATGCTCGAGATGTGCCAGGAGCTGGTCGCGGTCGCCCCGACCCCGTTCCCGGTCCTGCTCACCGGCGAGTCCGGCGTCGGCAAGGAGCTGGCGGCGCACGCCATCCACGAGCTGTCGGAGCGCGCGACGGGACCGTTCGAGGTCGTGGACTGCGGCTCGATCCCCCGCGAGCTCATCGAGAGCGAGCTGTTCGGACACGTACGCGGCGCCTTCACCGGCGCCCATCGCGACCGCCGCGGCGCCTTCGACCTCGCCCAGCGCGGCACGCTGTTCCTCGACGAGATCGGCGAGATGCCCCTGCCGCTCCAGAAGCGGCTGCTGCGCGTGCTGCAGGAGGGTCGGTTCCGGCGGGTCGGTGACGAACACCTGATCGAGGGCGACGTGCGCGTGGTCGCGGCGACCAATCGCGACCTCCATGCCGAGGTGGGCGCCCGGCGGTTCCGCGAGGACCTCTACTACCGGCTCAGCGTGTTCTCGATCCGCATCCCGCCGCTGCGCGAGCGCATCGACGACCTGGTGCCGCTCATGCGCCACATCCTCATGCGCCAGTGCCGCGAGCTCGGCGTGCGGACCTGCGAGGTGGACGGGGACGTCATCGGGGCGCTCGCCGAGCACGCCTGGCCGGGCAACATCCGCGAGCTCACGAACCTGTGCGCCGCCCTGAGCGTGCGGGCGCGCGAGGACGGACACATCACGCGGGACGACCTCGATCACGTCTGGCGGAGGCAGCACGCCGGCCAGGACCCGCCCTGGAGCGGGGTCACCCGCACCACCCGCGGCCGTCTCGGCGACTGGGTGCTGGTGCAGGCGCGCGCCTCGCGCTTCAACCTGATCGAGGCCGCCCGGAGTCTGCAGCGGCGCAAGCGCTCCGGGCAGGCGGTGCCCCTCACCGAGCGGTCGGCGCTCTCCTACTATCTGGTGGGGGAGATCCTGCGCGCGCTGGTGGAGTCGGAGGGACAGGTGGCCGCGGCCGCCCGCGCGGTGGCCGGCTGCGAGGAGCTCGAGGCCCGCATCGTGCCGCGGGTGCGCAAGATCTGCGAGGTGCTGCGGGGCGCGCGCAACGAGGCGGAGTTGAAGCACAGCTTCTCGAAGCTGCCGACCGGCTACGAGGAGATCCTGTTCCGCGCCCGGCGGGCGGTCCAGCACCGCTGAACCGGCTCCCGCGCCCCGCGCGCGGCCCGCTCCACCGCCGGACGAGAACGACCGAGCCCCGCCGGTGGCTCGGGGCTCGGTCGGTGCGGCCCGTCGGTGCGTCTAGAAGATCTCGATGCTCTCCGGCGGGAACGTCGTCTTGCCGACCTTCGGGGCCTTGCGCGCGCTGCGGACGGAGCTCTTCTTGGTGGCCTTGGCCCGCGTCACGGTCTTGCGGCTCTTCGCGCGGCTCGTCTTCTTCGCTGCCATCATCCACCTCCTGTAGGGCGTTCGCTGCCTGCCGATCAGTCCGTCGGCCGTGCATCTCCCCATTGCAGCCCCCGTGCCGGATCGGCCCCGCGCGGCGCCATCCACGTATATCCTTGCCGCACAAAGGACTGCGAGCTCGCATTTCGCGGGGGCCCGGGGGACGGCCCGGCGGCCGAGTGCCGACCTCCGCAGCGGATGCGGAGCGCCGATGTGGTTCCCCGGCCGGCGGCCGGTCCGGTCGGGTGCGCGGCTACCAGAGCCGCATGGAGAGGCTGCGCAGGAGCGGTTCGAGCATGAGCTGCGCGGCCGGGCGCCGCCCCACCACGACCTTGGCGATGCCGGTCATCCCCGGCCGCAGGCGTCGGTCCCCGTTGTCCACGTGGGCGCGGACCGTGAAGTACGCCCGGCCGCGCGCGTCGGACTCGCCGCGCCATCCCACCTCGGTGACCCGCCCGTGGAAGGTGTGGGTCGGGAAGCTCATCACCTTGATCGCCACCGGCTGGCCGGTGCGCACCCGCCCGATCTGGTCCTCGGGGACCTCGAAGTCCACCGCCACCCGGTGGAGCGCCGCCACCGTGCAGAAGCTCTCGCCGGCCTCGAGGTGCTGCCCGACCCGCTGGGCGAGGTCGAGCTCCAGGATCTGCCCGCCGAAGGGGGCGGTGAGCACCCGGCCACGGGACCGCCGTTCCTCCACCGCGCGCGTCCCCTCGAGTCCCGCGAGCCGGATCTCGTGGCTGCGCCAGGCCGCGATGTCCCCGGCGAGCCGCGCCGCCGCCATGTCGCGGCGCGCGCCCTCGATCTGCGCCCGCAGGTCGGCGAGGCGCCCCGCCAGGTCGAGGTCCTCGATCACCGCCAGGGTCTGACCGCGACCCACCTCCTCGCCGCCCGCGACGGCGACGCTCTGCACCACGCCCTCGGTCAGCGCCCGCACCCCCTGGAAGCGCAGGGGCCTCACCTCGGCGGCGCCGCCGGTGCGCGCGGGGGTGATGGGCAGCGCCAGCGCGACCACCAGCGCCGCGACGATCACGCCCGCCGCCGCGCGACCGCGGCCGGTGAGGGCGCCCATCCACGACCGCAGCCGCGAGACCGGGAGCGAGACCCCGCGCAGCGGGATCTCCGAGTAGAGGGTGGCGTTGCGGATCGCGACCGTGGTCTGGGCGGCGAGGATGCTCAGGGTGTCGCCCTCGGACGGGTCCACGTCCCACGACTCCTGCCGCGACTCGATGCACAGGAAACCGAGCAGCCCCTGATCGTCGCCGAGCGGGAGCGCCATGAAGCTGCGCATCTGCTGGGCGGAGAAGTACTCCTCGAACACCTCGTGGCCCGCCGGCGGCGGGTCGTTCCCGAGGTCGCCGGCGCCGATGTGGAGCCGGCGCGGGTTCGCCCGCAGGTACTCGAACGGCGTCGTCAGCTTGAAGATCTCCACCTGGTCGGGATCGAGGCGGGTCATGCCCGAGACCGCGCGCAACACCAGCCGCCGGCCGCGCACCAGCGCGATCTCGGCCCGGTCGTTCGCGACCACGGCCGCCACCGTGTTCACCACCGAGCGCAGCACCGCGTCGAGGTCGAGCGTCGAGGTGATCTCGCGGCTCACCTTGAGCAGCGCGTCCAGCTCCTGGAGCCGCTCCTCGTCCCGCTCGAGCAGCGTCGAGCGGTGGAGCGTCAGCGCCACCTGCCGGAGCAGGTGACGGAGGAAGATGAGGTCCTCGTTCCGGTAGACCGCGCCGCCCGCCCGCTCGCCCAGCGCCAGCACCGCCACCGCCTCGTCGCCGAGCCCGACCGGGACGTAGACGCCGAAGGTGGGCGACGACTCCTCCTCGTCCTCCTCGTCCGCGTCGTGCCCCTGGTCGTCGTCCCCGGCCGCGTCGTCCGCCTCGGCGCCGTCGTCCTCGTCGGCGGCGGCGTCCTCCCGATCCCCGTCGCCGCCCTCGTCCTCCGGGGCCTCCTCGTCCCCGTCGTCGGCGTCCGCCCCGTCCGCCGGCTCCTCACCGGCACCGTTCGCCCCCGCGGCGGCGATCGCCTCGAGGACGTCGGGGGCGACCTGGTCGTCGTCCACGACGCGGATCTGACGCGCGTCGATCGCCGCCCGGCAGGCCTCGAGGTCGCCGTCGCTCTCCTCGAGCGCCGCCCGCTCGTCCTCGCTCAGCCCGAAGGCGGCGCCGACCGTGAAGCCGTCCCCCTCGGCCAGGAACATCGCCGCGCGACGGACCTCCATGCCGCGCGCGGTGGTCCTCAGGAAGCGGTCGGCGATCGCGGCCCGGTCCTGCCCGGAGAGGGCGGCCTCGGAGGCCTCGCTCGCCAGCATCAGGCGGCTGGTGATCGCGGTCATCTGCTCGTAGGCGAGCTGCAGGTCGCGGCGCAGCATCCGCTCGCGCTCGCTCTCGATCACCGGGGGCTCCTCGGGGGGCATCGTCACACCCACAGGTCGAGGCGCACGAAGCGCGCGAGGATGCGGACCAGGTGGGCCGCCGGGGGTCGCGCGGGGGTCGCCACCCAGGCCTTGCCGGTGAGCCCGGCGCGCAGGTCGGCGGGCGGCGCGTCGAGCGCGACCTGCACGCGGTAGAGACGGAAGCCGCGGTAGTGCTCGGCCGCCGGCTGGACGGCGGCGATCCGCCCGGGGAGGACCCGTCCGGGCCGGGCGTGCAGCCGGATGCGGACCTTCGCGCCGGGGCGCACGTCCTCGAGGTCGAACTCCCACAGGCGCGCGCTGGCGCGCACGCCCGAGAAGTCCCCGACCACGCACACCGTGTCGCCGGCCTCCAGCCGCTCCCCGAGCCGCCCCGGGGCCGAGGCGGTGAGCACGCGCCCGGCGAACGGTGCGCGCAGCTCGGCGCGCCGCAGCCGCCGCTCGAGCAGGTCGGATCGCTCGCGGGCCGCCCGCGCGCCCGCCTGGGCGACCACGGCAAGGCCTGGGTGGCGAC
>CAZKQE010000245.1:0-4684 GCA_964554725.1 uncultured bacterium | reverse complement strand
CTCCTCGGCGCCGAGGCCCGGGTAGGCGCCCGGCGTGTCCACCAGCGTCACCACCGGCATCCGGAACCGCTCGGCGGTGCGCATGAGCCGCAGCGCCTTGCGGTACCCCTCCGGGTTCGGCATGCCGAACCGGCGGAGCAGGTTCTCGCGCGTGTCGCGCCCCTTCTGCTGGCCGATCACCATGACCGCCCGGCCGTCGAGCAGCGCCGGGCCGCCGACGATCGCCGGGTCGTCGGCGAAGTGGCGGTCGCCGTGCAGCTCGGTGAAGCCGGTGAAGACCTGGCCGATGTAGTCGAGCGAGAACGGCCGCCGCGGGTGGCGCGCGAGCTGGACCCGCTGGTAGGGGGTGAGCGAGGTGTAGATCTCGCGCCGCAGGGCGTCCGCCCGGCGTTCGAGCTCGTCCAGCTCGCCGCCGCCGGGCCGGCCGTCGGTCGCCGCCCGCTCGCGCAGCTCGGCGATGCGCTGCTCGAGGTCGAGCACCGGTTTCTCGAAGTCCAGCCAGGCGGTCACAGCCCCCCCTTCCCCCAGCGCACCCGCAGCGTCGGCAGCGCGCCCTTGAGGTCCGCGATCACGCGATCGTCCTCGGACACCTGGAACCGGCGCGAGCGCAGCGCGAGCCGGGAGTGGTCGGGACGCACGATGTGAAGGTACACCTCGGCCTCCCCGGGATGCGAGCGCAGCACCTCGTCGATCGCCTCGAGCCCGGCCTCGCTGATCTCCTCGCCGCGGATCTCGATGTGGAGGCTGCGGCGCCACGCCCGGCGGGCCTCGTCGAGGGCGCGGATCTCGGTGAGCAGCAGCTTCACGCCGCGGTCGTCGCGCACCTCGACGCGGCCCGAGGCGACGACCACCGTCTCGGCGGCGAGCAGCGCGCGGGCGCTCTCGTAGGTGTCGGGGAACACGGTGCACTCGACCCGCCCGGACAGGTCCTCCAGGGTGACGATCGCCATCGGGCGGCCGGCGCGGGTCATGATCGTCCGCACCTCGCCGACCAGCCCGGCGATCCGCACCTCGGCCCGGTCCTCCAGCTCGACGGCCTCGGCGATGCGATGGGTCGCCAGCGACTCGAGCCGCTCGCGCAGGTGCTCGAGCGGATGCTCCGAGAAGTAGAAGCCCAGCACCTCCTTCTCGCGCGCGCTCCGCTCCCGTCCGGTCCAGGCCGGCGCCGCCGGGAGGTCGGCGGCCGCCACGGCGACCGCGGCCCCGTCGTCCTCGCCGAACAGGGACGACTGGCCGCTCTCGCGCTCGCGGCGCAGGGCGGCGGCGCGCTCGAGCATCGGGCCCGCGGCCGCGAACAGCGCCCCCCGCTCGGCGCCCAGCGCGTCGCAGGCGCCGGACGCGACCAGGCTCTCGAGCACCCGGCGGTTCATCCCGCGCGCGTCGAGCCGCCGCGCGAGGTCGAGCAGGTCGCGGAACGGGCCGCCCTCGGCGCGCGCGGCGACCAGCCCGTCCACCACGCCCTGCCCGACGTTGCGCACCGCCCCGAGCCCGTAGCGGATCGCGCCCTCCTCGATCGTGAAGCGCCACTCCGAGCGGTTCACGTCCGGCGGCCGGATCGCGATGCCGAGCCGCCGGCACTCCTCGATCAGGGTGACGATGCGCGAGCTGTCCGCGAGCTCGCTGGTCAGCGTCGCCGCCATGAACTCCGCCGGATAGCGGGCCTTGAGGTGCGCGCACTGGTAGGCGAGCAGCGCGTAGGCCGCGCTGTGGCTGCGGTTGAAGCCGTAGCCGGCGAACTTCTCCATCGTGGCGAAGATCTTCTCCGCCCGCGCGGCCGGGATCTTCCGGTGCCGGCAGCCCTCGATGAACTGCTGGCGCTTGGCCTCCATCTCCTCGGGGCGCTTCTTGCCCATCGCGCGGCGCAGCTCGTCGGCCTGCGCCATCGAGAACCCCGCGAGCGTGTTCGCCGCCTGCATCACCTGCTCCTGGTAGACGAACACGCCGTAGGTGTCGCGCAGGATCGGCTCCAGGTCCGGATGCTCGTAGCGCGCCACCTTGCGGCCGTGCTTGCAGTCGATGAAGTAGGGGATGTTCTCCATCGGGCCCGGGCGGTAGAGGGCGTTCATCGCCACCAGGTCCTCGAACACCGTCGGCGCCAGCCGCTTCAGGTGGTCGCGCATGCCGCCGGACTCGAACTGGAAGATCGCGACCGTCGCCGCCTCCTGGAACACCTGGTAGGCCGCGGCGTCGTCCATCGGCAGGTTCTGAAGGTCGATCGCGACGCCATGGTGCTCGCGGATGAGCCGCACCGCCCCGTCGAGCACCGACAGGGTGCGCAGGCCGAGGAAGTCCATCTTGAGCAGGCCCGCCTTCTCGACCGACTTCATGTCCCACTGGGTGGTGACCGTCTCGTCCTTCTGCCGGTAGAGCGGCACGTGGTCGAGCAGCGGCCCGGGCGTGATGAGGACGCCGGCGGCGTGGGTCGAGGCGTGCCGGGCGAGGCCCTCGAGCACCCGCGCACTCCCCAGCAGGCGCGCGAACTGCGGCCCCCGGCCGGGCAGGGCCTTGAGGTCCGGCGACAGCTCGAGCGCGCGCTCGAGGGTCATCCCGAGCCCGTCGGGCACCATCTTCGCGATCCGGTCCACCTCGGCGAACGCCATCCCCAGCGCCCGGCCGACGTCGCGCAGGACGCCCTTCGCGCCCATCGTGCCGAAGGTGATGATCTGGGTGACGTTGCCCTCGCCGTACTTCGCCTTGACGTAGTCGATGACCTCGCCGCGCCGCAGGTCGTCGAAGTCGATGTCGATGTCGGGCATCGAGACCCGCTCGGGGTTGAGGAAGCGCTCGAAGATGAGACCGTGCCGCAGCGGGTCGATGTCGGTGATCCGCAGCACGTAGGCGACCAGCGAGCCCGCGACCGAGCCGCGGCCCGGCCCCACGCCGATGCCGCGCTGGCGGGCGAAGTCGATGAAATCGCGGACGATGAGGAAGTACGAGGCGAACCCCATGCGGCAGATGACGTCCAGCTCGTACGCCATGCGGCGCCGCACCTCGTCCGAGGGGGCGGGATAGCGGCGCTCGAGCGCCGACTCGGTGAGCCGGCGCAGGTAGGCCTCGGCGCTCTCCTCGCCCGGCGGCAGCGGGAACGCCGGCAGCAGCGGCTTGCCGAAGTCCATCTGCAGGTTGCAGCGCTCGGCGACCGCCAGCGTGTTGCGCAGCGCCTCGGGCTGGCCGGAGAAGCGCGCGCGCATCTCGTCGGCGGAGCGGAAGTAGAGCTGGTCGGTCGGGTAGCGCATGCGCTTCTCGTCCTCGACCGACTTGCCGGTCTGGATGCAGAGCAGCACGTCGTGCGCCTCGGCGTCCTCGTGCCGCAGGTAGTGGCAGTCGTTCGTCGCCACCAGCGGGATCCCGGTGCGCGCGGAGAGCTCCGTCACCCGGGTGCGGATCTTCTCCTCGATGTCGAGGCCGTGGTCCTGGATCTCGAGGAAGAAGTTCTCGGCGCCGAAGATCTCGCGGTAACGCCCGGCGGTGCGGGCCGCCCCCGCGTCGTCGTCCTCGAGGATCGCGCTGCCGATCTCCCCCTTCGGGCAGGCGGACAGGGCGAGCAGGCCCCCGGCGTGCGCCGCGAGCAGCTCGTGGTCCACCCGCGGCTTGTAGTAGAAGCCCTCGAGGAACGCGAGCGAGGAGAGGCGCATGAGGTTGCGGAAGCCGGCCTCGTCGCGCGCGAGCAGCACCAGGTGGTGGGCGCTGTCGCGCGTCCGCTCCTGCCGGCGCCCGCGGGTGACGTAGGCCTCCATGCCGACGATCGGCTTGACCCCGGCGCGGCGCGCCTCCTGGTAGAACTCGACCGCACCGAACAGCGAGCCGTGGTCGGTGAGCGCGAGCGCGGGCATGCCGAGCGCGGCGGCGCGCTCGACCATGCCGGCGATCGGGCTCGCTCCGTCCAGGAGGGAGTAGTCGCTGTGGTTGTGGAGGTGGACGAAGTCCGAATGGTGCATGGCGCATCCTGCGCGGCGAGGGTGGGCGCGCGGGTCGGAGGACCGCGCGGCCTAATCTAGCACAACCCCCGGACGCCGCGGCCGGCGCCGCCGCGCGCTAGCGGACGACGAAACGCCCGCTCACCCGGCGTTCGTTCCCGGCCCGGTCCCGCGCCACCACGAGGTAGCGATGGGGCCCCGCGGCGGGCGGCCGCGCCGGCCGCCAGCGCAGCGTCCCCGCCTCCGGGTCCCACTCCGAGGGCACCCGCCGCCCGTCCACCTCGAACCACGAGGCACGCGCATCCACGCCGCTGCCGTCCTCGCGCAGTCCCGCCTCGAGCGCCCAGCGGCTGTACGGGCGGAGCGCGCCGCGCGCGGGGGCCCGCCGCAGGGACACCCGCGGGGCGAGCGTGTCGGCGAACAGCGCGAAGCGGCCGAGGCGCCGGGTCTCGCCCGCGCGACGGCCGCGCTCCGCGTCGAGCGGCGCGGCGAGCCAGCTCCACCCGCCGCCGTCGTCGGCGTAGAGCCCGACCCGGGCGGACTCGTCGGCGGCCGGCCGCCACTCGACCCGCAGCGGGCGGCGCAGGCGCAGATCGCGCGGCAGCAGCTCGAGCGCCTCGGAACGGGGATCCAGCTCGGCCGGCGCCCCCGGGCGCGCGGCGGTCACGCGCTGGAGGATGGGCCCGCGCTCGAACTGCCCGTCGCGCGGCACCGACCACGCGAGCCCGCCCGCCGCGGCCCCCGCCGCGGCCCCCGCGGTCGGGTCG
>CAZKQE010000244.1:1988-4695 GCA_964554725.1 uncultured bacterium | reverse complement strand
CTCCCCGCGGCTGCCGGCCGACCTGAGATGAGGGGCGGGCGCGCCGCGGCGCGCCCGCCCCGCCCTCTCACGAAGGGGGCCGGCGAACGACGATGTCGACGATGCCGAGACTGCGCAGCCCGTTCGAGTCCTCGACCTCGATGTAGAACAGGCGCGAGAGCGAGCGGCCCGGCGGCGGAGTGAACGGTCCGATCGTCGCCGAGGTCGCGAGGCTGCGCACGCTCCAGCGCTGGAGGTCGGTCGCCTCGTTCACGCGCGGGGTCTCGTCGAGCAGGTCGACCGAGCCCAGGGCCCAGCGATACCAGCGGACGGACGACCCCTGGCCCGGCGTGCCGTGCCAGTTCAGCGTCAGGGGCTGACCTGCCGGCATCTCGGCCGTCACCGTCCGCGAGGCCCCGTTGAGCCATCCTCCAGACGGGTAGGTGTAGTCGAAGTACTCGTTGTACATCCGGAGCTTCGGCCCTGCGGTCCCGGCGAAGGTGACGTTCATCACCAGCATGTTCTTGTTCGTCGAGAACACGGGATCGTAGTCGCCGGCCTCGTCGAACGCGGTGATGGCGAACAGGTACCGGGTCCCGGGGACCAGGTTCGTGTAGCTCGCGGACGTGGTGGTGGGCGGCGCCGTGTCCCAGCCGGTGAACCCCGGGGCATAGAGCCGGCGGAACGAGTCGGGATCCGTGCGCGCGAACTCGACGAAGTCGGGGATGGCCGGGAAGTCGGGATTCTGCGCGGCGAACAGCCGGTACCGGTAGGCGACGGGTTGCTGCGTCGTCTGGCCGTCCGGATCGCTGCCCTGCCAGTGGATCTGCACCGAGGGCGAGACGAAGGCCGGGGAGATCGCGGACGGCCGGGGCTGGGTGATCTCGACCACCGGGGGCAGATTGTCCGCGGCGATCGTGAGCCACCGCGGATCGGAGAGCGCCCCGGCCTCGTCGACCGCGCGCACCACGAACACGTGCGGCGCCGCGCCGCCGGGTCCTCCGCGCTGGCGCGGGAACATCAGGACCCGCTGGGTCTCGGTGGTCCTCACCCAGGTGTCGTCCACCGCGTCGATGGAGCGGGGATCCACCGCCCACAGGTAGTGGCGGATCGGACGAACGGACGTTCCCGGCGCCCAGCGTGCGAGCACCGCGTAGGACTCCGCGCCGGGATCGGCGAGGCGGATCTGCTCGAGCCGCAGGTCCGGCGGTCCCACGGGCAGCAGGGACTGGGACGACCGGTGGCCACAACCGCTCGCCGCCAGCAGGCTCAACGCGAGCCACAGGGGTGACTGCAAGTGCCTCGGACGTATCATGGGCGACCTCTCCCCCGGTCCGCTGCGGACCGCACGCCCGACGTCCGGAAGGCTAGGACTCCCGCCGGGGCGGGGCAACAGGAGAGTTCGGCGGGCGCAACGGCATCGTTCCGGGCGTCCCCTGGCCCACGAGCCGCTTCCTCCTGCCCAGGCGCTGTCTTACCCTCCCCGCAGGGGGCCGCTCCGGGTCGAGGTCGGGATGAACGGTGCCGCAGTCATCGTCGTGCTGCTGGTGGGCGTGGGGATCGCGACGCCCGCGACGGCCGCCCTGCCCGTCGCGGGCGCACGGCACGCGCAGAGGCCCGCCGCCGCCACGCGCCCGGCCCCGGTCGATGCCGCGCGCCGCATCGACGTCAACCAGCTCAACCTGCGCGTGGCGAACGACGGCGCGCTTCCCTTCGGACCTGCGGCCGCCGGCGGGCTCGTCTACCCGCGCGGCAGCCGCCGCACCGCCCTGTTCGCGGGGGGGCTGCGGCTCGGCGGACGCGTCGCGGGGGACACGCGCGTGGCGCTCGCCTACTACGCGTCCGAGTATGGCCCCGGCGCGATGGCGGGCGGGGCCCCGGACGATCCGACGCGGCCCGCGTACCGCGTGTACAAGGTCGTGCGCTGGACCGGCGCCGCGACGGACTCGGCGCACGTCGAGCGCGGCGCCGCCGAGCTGGCCCGGGATCCCGATCTCGACCCGCTCGCGCACCACTCGTGGAGCGAGTACATGGCCGGCGCCGCGCCGTACGGCGCGCCGTGGCGCACCTACCGGCTGCCGGTGACGACGACCGCCGACCCGGGCGACTCGGCGGACGTGCCGGGCCCCGACGTGCGCGGCGACCAGATGCTCTGGTGCGTGTACAACGACGCCGACCCGGCGCGCCACACCGCCTTCGGCGGCGGCACCGCCCCGCTCGGCATCGAGGTGCGCCAGACGGTGTTCGCGTGGGACCGGCCGGGGCCGCTGGGCGGCACGGTGTTCCTACGCTACGAGCTGCGCAACGGCGGGAGTGCGACGATCGCGGACCTCCACGCGACGATGTGGGGCGACTTCGACATCGGCGGCTCGCACGACGACGTGGCCGGGTGCATGGACTCCCGCTCGCTCGGGTTCATGTACCAGGGCGTGGGCTTCGATCCGGTCTATGGAGCCGCCGCCCCCGCACTCGGCTTCGACCTGCTGGCCGAGCGCTTCTCGCCGTCGCTGGGCCGCCCGGCGGGGATGGACGCGTTCGTCCGTTACGTGGACGACGCGGTCGAGCCGGCGCACGCGATCGAGTCGTACCACGCCCTGCAGGGGCTCGCGCACGACGGCGCGCCGATCGTGGATCCCACGACCGCCGGGACCACGACCTTCATGGTGACGGGCGACCCGGTCGCCGGCAGCGGCTGGCTCGACACCGGTCCGCCCAGCGACCGTCGCAT
>CAZKQE010000244.1:0-1978 GCA_964554725.1 uncultured bacterium | reverse complement strand
TGGACGCTCGCGCCGGACGACACGCTCACCCTGTGGGTGGCTCTGGTCACGGGCCAGGCGGACTCCCCGCTCGGCTCCGTGGCCGCGCTCCGTTGCGCCGACGATCACGTGCAGTCGGTGTTCGACGCCGGCTTCGTCGAGCCGTTCCCGGCGCCGCCCGCGTGCACGCCGCCACCGGCCAACTGCCCGCGCGGCGCGGACTGGTGGGCCGCACACTGCGCGGCCGGCACCGCGTTCCCCCCGGCCGCGTGGCAGGCGATCGCCGCCCGGGTGGACAGCCTGTCGGCCGTGTTCGAGTTCCCAGGCGCGCCCGCCGCCGCGTACTGCGCCGCCCTCGCCGCGCCGCGGGAGACGGCGCGCGACTCGGCCCGGCGCGAGTACCTGGCGCTGCTCTCGAACGTGGCGGCCGGCGACCTGCGGCTGACCGCGGCCGACGGCGAACCCGCGCGCCTCGCCCGCGCCACCCACGTGCGGATCCCGCCCCTCACGCCGGCCGGGATGCTGGACCGCGTGATCCGGGACGCGCCCGACTCCGTGCGGCTGTGGGACGCGCGCTACGAGGACCGGAACCCGGACCACCCGCGGGCGCTCGCCGGGGTGGACTGGGGCGGCCCGTTCTTCTCGGGCGGCGCCGGCACCGGGCGCGCGTTCCTCGGCGGCACGCTCGACCCCGCCACCATGCCCGACTCGTTCGCCACCGTGGAGCTGCGCTTCGACCGCAGCGTGACCCAGCGCGCGTACCGGTTCCTGCGTCTCGAGCGCGCGAGCGACGGCGGCCCGCCCTCGCAGGGGCACGCGTACCTCTACCGCGGTTACCGCGACATGGGCCTCACCGCCTGGGACCTGGCGGGCGGCGGCCAGCTCGAGCTGGCGTTCGTCGAGCGCTGTCTCACGGCCGACGACGGCACCATCCTCGGCGCCGCGGGCCAGCCCGCGACCCTCGACTCGACCTGGGCACCGGACGACTCGGCGCACGGCGGCCACGAGTACCTGCTCGTCCTGCGCCGGCCGTACGGCGGCCTGCCGGTGGTGCCCGGGATCGGCCACGACGGCGCGCCGACCGACGGCTCGCTGCCGCTGCTCTACGCGCTGTGGGCGCGGCTCCGCCACGGGACGGCGGTGGTGGACGACGGCGACGCGTTCCGGTTCGTGCACGGCTTCCCGCCCACCGCGAGCGCCGAGCGGCTGCACCTGTGGCTGGCCTCGCGGCCGCCCGCCGACACGGCGGCGGCCGCCCGCTACCGGGAGTTCGCGGCCGGGACCGACGCGGTGAACCGGGGGCTCGGGATCGGCCCCGTGTGCGGCGATCCCGAACCGCTCGCGGGCACCCTGATCGAGGCGCGCACCGAGGGCGGCATCGCCACCCTGCGCTGGCGGCTGCACATGCCGGCCACCGCCGCGCGGCTCGAGACGCGCACGGAGTGGGACGCGTGGATCGACCTGGCCCCGGCTACGGTCGCCGGCGACGAGGCGACCGCCCGCGTCGCGCTCGGCGGAGCGCCGGGACGGCGCTGGTATCGCCTCGCGGTCGCGGCCGCGATCGGACTCGCCCGCACCGAACCGGTCTCGCTCGCGGGCGAGTACCCGCCGTCCGTCCGGCGCGTCTCGGTGTGGCCGAATCCCTCGCTCGACGGCCGCCCGCGCCTCGAACTCGCGCTACCCGCCCCCGGCCCGCTGCGCGTCGAGCTCTACGACCTCGCGGGACGGCTCGTGTCGGAGCGGGACGAGCCGATGCTCGACACGGGGACGCACTACCTGCAGGTCGCGCCGGGGACCCGTCTCCGGGCCGGTGTCTACTTCGTTCGCCTGCGGTTCGGCGCGGAACGGCACGCGACGCGGTTCGTAGTCCTCGACTGACCCCCGGCCACCGCCTGCGGCCAGGCTGTGTCCGAGAACGTCCGAGGGCAAGGCGTCGCGGGCGCGCGACGAGCGGAATCGTGGCCTGCCGGCCACGTTGGAGCGAGGAGCCGCCCGCGCA